>NZ_VOZD01000010.1:0-119160 GCF_013419915.1 Acinetobacter sp. YH12043 | reverse complement strand
TGTGCTGGCGACCATAGCAAGAGTGAACCACCTGATCCCTTCCCGAACTCAGAAGTGAAACCTCTTAGCGCTGATGGTAGTGTGGGGTCTCCCATGTGAGAGTAAGTCATCGCCAGCTCATTATTCCTAAAGCCCTCTGCTCATGCAGGGGGCTTTTTTTATGCGTGGGGTTTAAAAAATTAAGTCAAATTATATTAATTTACAAATAGATTAATTACTGTTTAATAAAAATAAGTGATTAATAATGCTTAAAAAATTATATAAGAATGACGTTAAAGTTCATGAAATCATTATAGTTTTGTGTGTTTTTTTATCAAACTATGTTATAAAAGTTAAAACGGCATGAAAATTGCTTATAAAACGAGATTTTTATTAGGGGGTCATATGAAACTATCAGTGGGATTACGAATTGCCAACTCGCTGTCATTAACTCCACAGTTACAACAAGCAATCCGCTTATTACAATTATCCAGTCTGGAATTAGAGCAAGAAATCCAGCTACAACTTGATAGTAATCCTTTGTTAGAAAAAGTTGAAGAGCAAATCAGTGTTGAAAGTCTTTCTACTGTTGATGCGAGTCAAAAGGATTTAACCAATGAACTTAATGCAGACCATCTTCCGGACGATCTACCTGTAGATACCGACTGGGATGATGTCTATACTCATCAACCGACAAGTCTGGGTGCGGCAGAGTTCGAAGAGCGTGAAGATAACCGTCAAAGCCAGCAAAGCTTACAAGAATATATGCTCGAGCAGATTAATCTGCTGCACTTTTCTCGCATTGATCAGCTGATTGCATACTGCATTATTGATTCTCTAGATGAAAAGGGTTTTCTGGATGCAGAAATTTCTGAAATTACTGCATCAGTACAGCATCTTTTATCTTCCATGGATTATGAGGAAGAAATCGAAGAGGATGAAGTACTCGTTGTTCTCAAGCATATTCAGCGTCTTGATCCGATTGGGGTGGGTTCCAGAAACCTAGCTGAGTGTTTATTGATTCAGTTGGATAGCCTGCCAGTTAATACCCCTTGTCGTAATGATGCGGTTAAATTGCTGCAACATTATGAGCTGCTGATCACCAATGAATTACCAAAACTCATTAAGCAAACTGGCTTAAATCAGGAACAATTACGCTGTGCAGTTGATTTGCTGAAAACTCTTAAACCATATCCTGGACTGGAGTTTGAAAGTAAGGAATCTGATTATCAGATCCCGGATGTTGTGGTAATGAAAAAGAATGACTGCTGGCAGGTGACGTTGAATCCTGATGTGATGCCAAAGTTAAGACTAAATTCTTTTTATACCAATATGATTCGTCGTGCTGATCAAAGCGAAGATAATCAATATCTTCGTAATCAGATGCTGGAAGCAAAAAACTTTATTAAAAGCATCGATGAACGTCATAAAACTTTATTGAAAGTAGCCACCTGTATTGTTGAACATCAGAAAAGTTTTTTAGAAATTGGCCCTGAAGGTATGAAGCCTCTGGTTTTACGTGATATTGCTGAAGAAGTGGAACTACATGAATCAACTGTATCTCGTGTAACGACTAACAAATATATGCTGACCCCACGTGGATTATTCGAACTGAAATACTTCTTCTCGAGTCATGTGGGAACGACTTCGGGTGGTGAGGCTTCATCTACTGCGATCCGTGCCAAAATTAAGAAAATGATTGCTGAAGAAAATGCACGTAAGCCTTTATCGGACAATGCAATTGCCAATCTTTTGAAAGAAGAGGGGATTGATGTGGCACGACGCACGGTCGCGAAATATCGTGAATCGTTACATATTCCTTCCTCTTCTGAGCGAAAAGTCTTGATCTAGTTTTTGAAATTTGATTATTCTAGAGATTCATTATGACATCGTAATGAATCTTTTTTTCTTTTGAGGAATGGTAAAAATGATCTGAATAAATGCTTTAAATCACGATTTTGCTTGAGCAAGTTATTGTATTCTTTTCATTTTTAACTGTGACTCTTCTGATCCTAACGAAGGTGAGGGATAGAACTATGCAAATAACAATTCGTGGACATCATTTATCAATTACGCCAGCGATTGAAGAAACTATAAAAACGAAATTTTCACAGATGACCAAACATCTGGATCAAGTGAACAGCATGCAGGTTAAGCTTTCCAAAGATCATCAGATTGATAAGCGCTCAAAAAGAGGCAGTAGTAACCATATCGCAGAAGCGATTGTCCGTTTACCGGGTATTGAGTTTTTTGCCCATGCCAATGCTGATGACATGTATACCTCAATTAAAATTTTGACGGAAAAATTAAAAAAACAGATTGACCGATATCGCGAAATGCAGCTGAATCATCAGAGTTTAGCCATTTAAGCGACCAAATGGGGAAAAAGAGGTTTTTAAAAGCCTCTTTTTTTATATATATAATGTATGTGACTAATGAATTATTTTTTACATTTATAGTAAAATGACTCGTTTTACACCCTTAGTCCTATAAGAGGTCTTGTGATGAATAATGAACAGCTCGCTGAAATTTTAAAAGCCGCTTTTCCTGAGGCGGATGTTGCTGTGAGTGGTCAGGGCGGAAAATTCGATCTCCGTATTGTGGATGATCAGTTTGAAGGTAAACGTCCGGTTGCACGTCAACAAGCTGTTTATGCTCCTCTCAATTCCCATATTGCCAGTGGTGCAGTGCATGCTGTGACCATTCGTGCATTGACCAAAGAAGAATGGCGTAAAGCAAGCTTATTTGGAGCTTAATCAATTAATGGATAAATTCTTAATTCAGGGCGGTATTAAGCTCGACGGTGAAGTGCGTATTTCTGGTGCAAAAAATGCAGCGCTTCCATTATTAGCAGCAATGATTCTTGCTGATACGCCAATCACACTTAAAAATGTTCCAAATCTAAAAGATGTAAATACCTTGGTAAAGCTGATCGCAGGTCTTGGGATCACGATTAGTTATGAAGGCGATACAGTTATTGCAGATACCTCTACTTTGGATAACCAGTTTGCACCTTATGAACTCGTAAAGACCATGCGTGCTTCTATTTTAGTGCTTGGCCCTCTCTTGGCGCGCTACGGTAGTGCAAAAGTATCTTTACCAGGTGGATGTGCGATTGGTTCCCGTCCAGTCGATCAGCATTTGAAAGCACTAGAAGCTTTAGGTGCCGAGATTGAGGTTGAGGCCGGCTATGTCCATGCTAAAGTCGATGGTCGTCTGAAAGGCGGTGAAGTTGTCTTTGATATGGTGACTGTGGGTGGTACTGAAAATATTCTGATGGCTGCAGTATTGGCGGATGGTGTGACCACGATTCGTAATGCGGCGCGCGAACCTGAAATTACTGATCTTGCTCAAATGCTGATTAAGATGGGTGCGAAAATTGAAGGTCTAGATACCGATACCCTAGTGGTTACCGGTGTAGAAAGCCTGCATGGCTGTGAATATGCAGTAGTGGCCGACCGTATTGAAACTGGTTCTTATCTGGCTGCTGCAGCTATTACAGGTGGTCGTGTTAAAACCACACATACAGATCCAGCTTTAATGGAAGCTGTACTGGATAAGTTTGAAGAAATGGGTGCAGAAGTCACTCGTGGTGATGACTGGATTGAACTGGATATGATGGGCAAACGTCCGAAAGCGGTGAGCTTCCGTACCTTGCCACATCCAGATTTCCCAACAGATATGCAAGCCCAATTGATGGCAGTCAATGCTATTGGTCGTGGATTTGCCACAATTTCTGAAACGATTTTTGAAAACCGTTTTATGCATGTTCCTGAATTGGCCCGTATGGGAGCCAATATTCAGGTCGAAGGTAATGATGCTGTCGTAACGGGTGTAGAAAAACTTTCTGCAGCACCTGTGATGGCAACAGATTTACGTGCTTCATTCTCTTTAGTTCTTGCAGCACTTGCAGCCGAAGGAGAAACATTGATTGACCGTATTTATCATATTGACCGCGGTTATGAAGATGTCGAAGCAAAGTTACAAGGTTTAGGTGCCCAAATTAAGCGAGTAAGTTAATGAGTGATATGAGAAACGATGATCCAAACTTTGACGTAATGGGCAATTTTGATCATGGTTTAACGTTAGCATTAAGCAAGGGCCGTATCTTAAAAGAAACTTTACCTCTGCTTGAAACAGCAGGGATTAACCTGCTGGAAGATCCGGATAAATCACGTAAGCTGATTTTTCCAACCACGCATAAACAGGTGCGTATCCTGATTTTACGTGCCTCTGATGTGCCGACTTATGTTGAGAATGGTGCGGCAGATATCGGTGTAGCAGGTAAAGATGTGTTGATGGAACATGGCGCGCAAAATGTCTATGAACCATTAGATCTTAAAATTGCCAACTGCAAATTGATGACAGCAGGTAAAGTCGGCATGGAGCGTCCGAAAGGCCGTTTAAAAATTGCGACTAAATACGTGAATCTGACCCGTCAATACTACGCGAGCCTCGGTGAACAGGTTGATGTGATCAAGCTTTATGGTTCAATGGAACTTGCACCATTGGTGGGTTTAGGTGATTACATTGTTGACGTGGTCGATACAGGCAATACACTGCGTGCCAATGGTCTTGAGCCACTTGAAGAAATCTGCAAAGTCTCTTCACGTCTGATTGTGAACAAAGCCAGCTTTAAACGTAAGCAAGCATTGCTGAATCCAATTCTTGCCCAGCTTGAACAAGCGGTTGAAGCACGCGAACAGGCGAAAAAAGCTTAAATTTACGCTGTATTAAAGACCGTCCACTTTGGGCGGTTTTTTATTTGTGCTCAAAAAGATAAGAAGCCTAATGCTTTCATCAATTTTATCTAAAGCTATTTCCAATAAAACTCATAGCACAAGTCTGTTCTAGCTACCGACAAAGTCTTTGAAAACAGGTAAACTAAAGCCTTCGAATTCAAACCTTATGGGTAAATTGATGCGACGTTTATCGACACAAGATCAAAACTTCAAGCAAGCATTTGCTGACTTGTTGGCTTTTGAAACCGTGAATGATCCTGAACTTTTAAAAACTGTAGACCAAATTATTGCTGACGTGCGTCAGCATGGTGATGCTCATGTTCTTAAATTGACTCGGCAGTTCGATCGACATCCAGCGCATCAATTTTCAGATTTGGAACTGACTCAAGAGCAACTTAAAGCAGCCTTTGAAGGCTTGACGACGGAAGTGCGTGAAGCTTTAGAATTGGCTGCAAACCGCATTCGTGAATTCCATCAGGCACAAAAACAGGATGGTTGGACGTATGTCGACGCTCTAGGTAATACCTTGGGTCAGAAAGTGACGCCATTGGATCGCGTAGGGATCTATGTACCAGGTGGCTTGGCTTCATATCCATCTTCGGTGTTAATGAATGCTGTTCCTGCACATGTGGCAGGTGTAGGTGAAATTGTTATGGTGGTGCCTGCTCCAAATGGTGAACTGAACCCATTAGTCTTGGCTGCTGCCTATCTGGCTGGCGTACACCGTGTATTTACCATTGGTGGCGCACAAGCGGTTGCTGCATTGGCCTATGGTACAGAAACCATTCCACGTGTCGATAAAATCACTGGTCCAGGTAACCGTTTTGTGGCTGCGGCAAAACGTGCAGTATTTGGTCAGGTTGGTATCGACATGATTGCTGGTCCTTCAGAAATTCTGATCTATGCAGAAGGGCAGAACAATGCCAAATGGTTAGCGATGGATTTGTTATCTCAAGCTGAGCATGACAATGTTGCTCAAGCTGTATTTATTACGCCTGATGAACAGCTTCTCAATGAAGTAGAACAAGCAATTGAAGAGCATTTGCTAGCTCTACCAAAAGCAGAAATTGCCCGCACTTCAATTGCCAATCGTGGTGCATTAGTGCTTGTGAAAGATCGTGCTGAAGGTATTGAGCTGATTAACCAAGTAGCACCTGAACATTTAATGCTGTGTTTGGATGAAGCTCAAGAAATGGCTGAAGAGATTCGCCATGCCGGTGCGATCTTCATGGGACGTTATACGCCTGAAGCGATTGGTGACTATTGTGCAGGTCCAAACCATGTATTACCGACATCGGGTACAGCACGTTTCTCATCACCACTGGGTGTGTATGATTTCCAGAAACGTTCAAGCCTGATTATGTGTTCTGAAGATGGTGTGAAAACCCTTGCGAAAACTGCAGATGTTCTGGCACAGCAGGAAAATCTGGATGCGCATGCCCGTTCAGCACGCTACCGTTATCAGTAATTAAATACTTATATTGAATAAAAGATATTTCTTTCCCTTCGGGAGAGGTTAGGTAAGGGGAATTATTTGACCTCTCCCTAACCCTCTCCTAAAAGGAGAGGGAATTTGAGAATAGAAAATGTCGAATATCACCATAGAGCAAATGCGTTTTTGGAGCCCTGAAGTCCGTGAGCTAGAGCCTTACGTTCCAGGCGAACAGCCCAAAATTCAAAACCTTTTAAAATTAAATACCAATGAAAATCCGTATCCACCATCACCGAAAGTCGTGGAAGCGGTGCAAAAAGTTTTAGCCAATGGCGCAGATGTTTTACGTCTTTATCCAGATCCAGATGCATCTGAATTGAAACATGCCATAGCTAGACAGCAAAATGTTACTGTTGAAAATGTCTTTGTAGGAAATGGTTCTGATGAAGTCTTGGCACATATTTTTAAAGCCTTCTTTATTCAGGAACAGCCACTGCTTTATCCAGATATTACCTATAGCTTCTATCCGGTTTATAGTCAGTTCTTTGGTGTCAAAACCAAAATCTTGCCACTCAATGAAAATTTTGAAATTGTAGTAGATGATTATAAACAGCCAAATGGCGGTATTATCATCACTAATCCAAATGCGCCAACCAGTATTGCACTTGGTTTGTCTGGCATTGAAGAAATCCTGCAAGCGAATCCAGATTCAGTAGTCGTCATTGATGAAGCCTATGTAGATTTTGGTGCTGAATCAGCAGTGAGTTTGATTGATAAATACGAGAATCTAGTAGTCTGTCAGACGACTTCAAAATCCCGCTCTTTAGCAGGCTTACGTGTCGGTTTTGCGATTGCCCAATCGCATTTAATTGCAGCACTTGAAGCGGTAAAAAACAGCTTTAACTCTTATCCAATGGATCGTTTTGCGATTGCGGCTGCGGTCGCTTCATTCGAAGATCAGGAATACTTTGAAGCACAAAATGCCAAAGTCATTGCCAGTCGTGAAAAACTGGTTAATCAGTTGAATGAGCTCGGTTTCAAAGTCTTGCCGTCAAGTGCGAACTTTATTTTTGCTTCACTACCATCAAAAGATGCAGGTGAGTTAGCGGCTGAATTACGGGAACGTGGCATTATCGTACGTTACTTTAATAAACCTCGTATCAATCAATTTTTACGTATTACCATTGGTACAGATGAGCAAAATCAGCGTTTAGTGGATACATTGAAAACCGATATTTTGGCGTAATCTCCAACCTCCTATTTAATAAAGAAGAACTCTATTCCTCCCTTTTTAAAGGGAGGTTAGGAGGGATTAAAAATGCGACTCGGTTGAGCCGCTTTTTTATTTATTCGGGTTTATACCAGGTATTGAGTAAATCCAGCATAGCCTCGACTTTATCAAAACACTCCTGATACTCTGCATCACGGTCAGAAGAAATCGTAATTCCACCACCGGCCCAAAGCGAAACCTCATCCTGATATTTCTGAATTGAGCGAATCAGAATATTCCAGCTTCCTGTTCCATCAAAATTAAAATAACCTAATGAACCACAATACGCTCCACGTGGAGCACCTTCTAACTCTTCAATAATTTGCATGGCACGAATCTTTGGTGCACCGGTAATTGATCCACCTGGAAGTGCAGACAGCAATACCTCAAAAGGATGCACACCTTCTTTTAAGGTCGCTTCGACTTCGCTAACCATATGATGTACCTGATTAAATGATTCAATATTGAATAGTTTAGGTGTCTTGACTGAACCTGTTTCTGCATAAATACTGAGGTCATTGCGTAACAAATCTACAATCATGACATTTTCAGCCTGATCCTTCCTTGAGTCTTTTAATCGTTGTTTGGATTGCTCATCAAGCACCGGATCGGCAAAACGTGGCATGGTACCTTTAATCGGTTTGGTGACAATTTTTCGATGTGCTTCAAAGTCAATAAACAGTTCAGGTGAACAGCTCAATAATTCAAAATTACCAATACGAAGATAGCCCGCATATGGAGCATTGGTTAATGTCCAGAAAGTATGTGCAGTTCCTAATAATGAACCTTCAGCAAGTGCTGTAAATTCTTGGGTTAAGTTAATCTGGTAACAATCACCGGCTAGAATATAATCCTGAATATCCTGAAATGCCTGTGCATAGCGAGATTTGTCCCAACGTGGGCTGCAAAGGGTTTTTAATTGAAATTGTGATGGTATAGAGGCTTGATTTAATAGATTTTGAAGATGATTGAAAATATCTTCTGCTTGCGGATCATGACTATAGAATACCCATTGACCAGCTTCAAACTTAATATAAGAATCAAACTGACCAATAAATAGGCTAGGTTGAGCTCGCACCGGGTATTGGGTGTGCTGTTGAGCAGCGTAATCATAGCCAATAAACCCAACATAACCTCCAGAAAATTCATTTGCTTTAATATCTGGAGTTTGCTCAAGCTCTAAGCTGAGTTCAGCTATATCAGCCTGATATTGCTCGATATCCACTCTCTTAAATGACTGAATTTGTCCATCCTGCACCATAAAATATTTCTGTGCACAGCAGGCAATAAAAGGCTGCCCATTATTATTTAAATATATCAGGTGATCTAAGGGGCTTAATGCATGCAATAGATCTTTAAGCTGAAGAGATGCAAAACTTAAAGGACAATGGTAAGGAGCTTCGTTCATTCAGTAGCGCATATTTCGATATGACCCGGTATTTTATATCAAGAATAGGAAAAAATATTTCTAAATCATCAAATACCGTTTGTCGGTAAGCTCAATATTGCGACCAACAACAGTTGATCAAAATATGACTCGACGTTAAGTTAAGTGGGCGAGCAAAATTACTCAAGGAAAGATGCTTTGCGTTGTCAGAAAATAAAAAACACAACGTCAGCACTGAGTGATTCACAACCAAAAAAAATAGTACTCTTGGGAGAGTAAACAATGAAAAAATTCACAAAATTGGCTTTAGCTGCTTCAGTTGCTTTTAGTGCAAACGCAATGGCGATGCAATCACTGGACGATGCATCTCTAAGCGCGACTACAGGTCAGGACGGTTTGAAAATCGGTATCGGTATTTCAAAAATTGAAATTGAAAAACTATTTATCCATGATAATGATGGTTACAGTGGTACTGGTGGTACAGGTGAGGCGGGTGCAATTGTTATTGAAGCAAACGGTACAGGCGCTACTACAGCACATGGTATTGTAGTTGGCGCAAACTATGATAACAATGGTGCGTATTTACTAGAGTCACGTAACCTTGCAGATTTAACCATTGACTCAGATGCTGGTGCTGGTAACCCGTTCATCAACATTGCAGCTGAAGTTTCAGGCTTAGATATCAATATCGGTAAAATCGGGGTAGTAGCATCAGGTGATGAACCAGCAGATACAGCAACTAGCATTCGTCGTGGCGGTCAAGGTGCAACTAATTATATCTTATCTGGCCTATCAGTTAAAACAGGACCTATGTCTGCAAACATTCAATTAGGTGCAGCTCCACAAGGTGCAATGATCAAATTAGAAGCAGATATGATTGGTGGCTTAGAAATTTTAGATCTTGGTATTTTGGATAACTCGACAGCGACTGCAACTCGTGAAGCAGGTGAAATCTTCATTGAAAGCATTAAGTTAACAGATGCTGACTCTAGAGATCTTGCATTGAATCAGTCAATCAGTGTCTTTGGTGCAGAAGGTACGAATGATGGATATATTCGTATTGTGAGCTCAAGTGGTGCACATGATAACTATGTGAAAGGTATTCACTTAGGTAGCCGTACTGCAGCTTCAATTGGTGACATGGAAATTCAAGGTCTGCAAACTTACTTTAGTCCAGCACAAGGTACTTATGTTCCAGGCGCTATTATTACGATCTCTGGTCACTAATTTTTACCTTAAAAAAGCGCGTGTTTACACGCGCTTTTTTTTATGACTACAACATCTATCTAAAAAAATAAAAAAAGACTGTATTTTTTTGAAAAAGAAGGTATCTTTCTAGTTACAGGGAAGTAGAGTGAAGACTCTATAAAAAGAAAAATTAGGCACATCATGCCAATGATAAGAAAAGTAAAAGAATATGTTAGAGATTGCATTGGGCTCGGCATTGATGTATTACGCTGCCAAAGAAGCTCTGGATATTAAAAAACAGCCACCAGGCGCTGTTCACTATACTGAAGTTCTTGATTCAAGAAATGATTCTTTCGTACGTATGCACCGCGAACATGTGGAAGTCAAACCTGCACTGTTAGACCAGTTTCAGGGAATTGTGCGTCAGGCTTATGATTATAGTTGTGGTTCGGCAGCACTTACGACTTTATTAAATGGCTATGTAGGTACCCGGCTGGATGAGCAGCAAGTCATGAATGGCCTAATGAAATTTGGTGAAACGGATAAAATCATCGAACGTCGTAGCTTTTCCCTTCTTGATATGAAACGTTTTGTTGCTGCCTTAGGTCTGGAAAGTGGTGGCTATCGTGGAGAATTTGAAGATCTGGTTAAACAGGGGCAGCCCGCCATTGTTCCTATTTCCTATGCAGGATTTAAACATTTTGTCGTGTACAAAGCTTATAAAAATGGACGGGTGTATGTTGCAGATCCTGCGCTAGGTAATATCAGTTTTGATGAACAGCGATTTAAGGAAATTTGGGAAAACAATACTTTATATTTAATTAATGTCCCTGAACAATATCGAAAAAACTTTTTGGCATTAAAAGAGTCGGATATGCGTCATGTCGAAGATGCAACCATTAACCGTTATGCTTTAGTTGATATGCAGTATCCACAGTTCTATATGGATAAAATTGCCGATAAAGCATCGACTATCCGTATGGATCGTAACCGTAATGTAGATTCAGAAAAATTTGGGGAATATCAATATAATTTTCTCAGACTTTATTACAAGAATAAATAAAACGAAAAGATGGCTATAGAAAAATTAAAAATGGTGAAATGGATATGAACAGTAAATGGATGAACAAGACATTCTTGGCGCTCAGCATTCAGATGGTCATGGGAGTGGCATGGGCTGCGGATGAGCCTGAACTGGGTGAGTATGAAACGGTTGAGGAAGAAGTAGTCGAGACTGCCGCATCCGTTGATATTCAGCCTGAACCAGCAGCAACTCAGGCTGTAGAAGAACCTGAACTTGGGGGGTATGAAACAGTTCAGGAGGAAGCTGTAGCAGAGCCTGAACTGGGAGGATATGAAACAGTTCAGGAAGAAGCTGTTGTTGAAACAGCTGCACCTGTTGAAGCTCCAGCCACTCAAGCAGTAGATGCATCTCAAGCCTTACAGAAAAAAGAAGGAGATGCTACTCAGGAAGCGAGTCTAGAAGAAGTATTTACTTCAAATGAGCGTCAATACTCACTTATTAAACAAGGTGAGATTTCATCCTATTATGATATCGATTATACCTATTATCGAGATACACAACTCGATATGGAAATGGCACAGGGCCAGTTGTATCAACTCCGTGTTCAGGAAAATGCAACACATAGCTTGACCAATACTTTCACTTTTCAGTATGGGGTGAAAGATAACCTGACCTTAACAGCTTCTTTACCTTTAGTCGCTAAAACAGATCTATTAAAAGATACCTCTACAGCAGGATTAGGGGATATTAGTTTAGGTGCACGTTGGGAGCCATTCCCTTTAAAAGCAGGTCGTTTACCACTTATTTTATTTGCTAATTTATCGACTAAAACAGGTGATAGCCCATATGAAATTAATGCAGCAAAAGATCTGGCTGCAGGCAAGGGATATTACTCAGCCGGTGTGGGGGCGAGTACACGTAAATATATTGACCCAGTGGTACTATTTGCCTCTGTTTCTGCAAATTATGGGTTTAAGGAATCTGGCTTAGATCAGCGTCGTGGTACACGAATTATTGAAGAATTTGAACCAGGAATTAGTGGTGGTTTCGCTTTCGGTTTCGCTTATTCATTTAACTATGATGTTTCCATGACCATGTCATATCAGCAAAGCTTTAATACTGGTGCCGAATTTAAGTATCACACGGGTGAAAGCTATTCAGCCGCTGATCAGACTAGCTCGACTTTTGCGATTTCTTTAGGAGTGCGTGTATCCCCAGAAACCATTGTAAATGGTACGGTCGGATTAGGGCTGACCGAAGATGCACCAGATGTTTCACTGGGACTCTCATTCCCACTTGATATTTTAGGTTTCGGTAAGAAATTCAGTTAATAGGGGTGTCGTATGAAAAACATTCGACTTAGCCCGTTATTAACAGGAATTATTCTTGCGGGCTGTTCAAGTTATACCTTTGCACAATTAGGGACCAACCTTTCTGTTGACCTGCGTGCATTGTCTATGGGGAACGCAGTTACTGCAGATCCGCCAGGAGTGAATGCAATTCACTTTAACCCGGCTGCATTGGCTAAAATTGAAGGCTTACAAACAGAACAGCAAATTATTGTTGCGAACTTTGATATTCAGCGTGAATTTACTGTTCCTGCTGGATATAACGTTTTTGGTTATTCAGATGATCCAATGGTCTGTAATGATGGGCCTGAAGTGTCTTCTGATTTATGTACAGATTTTAAAGGCCCAGTAAAGGGTGATGTAGAGTATGTCAGTCTCTACGTACCTATTCTGAAAAAAATGGTGGATTTAGGTGAAGGCCTCCCGATGGCAGCACCTACCATGGGGGTCTCTTATAAACCACCAGGTTCTAAAGCAACTTATGCAACTGCCGTTTATGCACCACTAGTGGCAGGTTTTGGTCATGAGGATGGTAATCCGGCCAATTTTATGGGACAACAGGTTGCTTTAGAGCGGATTACATATTTATCTCCATCAATTGGTTATGAAGTCAACGACCAGCTTTCGATTGGTGCTTCAATCGGGATGTCTTATCAAGCCATTGCCATGAAAACAGATTTACGTTTTCCCAATGAGCTGATTGGCATGTTACGTATGATTGATGAAGTCGTATGTACACCATTTAAAGAAAATTCTGACATCATCACTGACATCTTGTTACTCGGGATCTGTAATGCTGATGAAGGAATGAACCCATTTGGTAAATTTGGCCAAATGCAACTTTCATTAGAACAAAATTTAAGTCCAAGCTATAACCTGGGTGTTCTATGGGAGCCTACTGAAGATTTCAGTTTTGGTATGGTTTACCAGAGTGCGGCCAAAATGCGCTTAAAAGGTAAATATCATATCGATAATGCCAAAGCGCCACAGGAAATGATTAAAGGTCTGATGACCTCTCCAACTGGCCAGATTTTGGCTGCAATTCTTGGTTTTCCAAATTATATCCCTTCGAGTGAATCAGGTCTGGTTTCCATGGATTTCGAATATCCAGCTCACTTCCAGGCGGGGATCAAATATAAGGTAATGCCAGATCTACAAGTCAATTTTGATATTGGCTGGACAGATTATGCTGCTTGGGACCAATTCAAGTTTGAGTTCGACCGTACCCTGTCTGCCTTGAAGATTGCCAAACTGTTATCTGCCAATGTAACGGATTCTTCACTTGCATTACCGCTTAGGTTTGAGTCGCCATGGAACTTCGGGATCGGAGTAGAGTATTCAGCAACTGACCGACTGAAACTTCGTGCTGGCTATGAACCACGTACCAGTGCCATTCCAAAAGATAAACGCAATACTATGGTACCGATTAATGGTGCACAGCTATTTGGTTTAGGAGTGGGCTACCGTTTTGACGCAGATACGGATCTGGATCTATCTATTGGTTTCTTACGCAGTAAAGATAATATTCCAGCAAATACCAGTAGCCTAGCGAACCAGACCGGGGTAAATAACCTGTTACTGAATCCATATGCAGGCTTGAATGTCAAAACAGATACCAAGATCACAATTTTAGGTTTGAACTATCGCACCCGTTGGTAAGGAAGAAATGATCAGAACAGGGAACTTAGGGATAAAAATGGTACTGGCATTAAGTCTGGTACCATGGTCTTTTTATACAAATGCCAGAGAGTTTATTACGATCATTGGGCCCGATGGGCGACCATTAGTTGTGCCACGTCAAAATAATGAGCAGAAAGAAACAACAAAAAACCAAGCGGCCACTACTCCGAAAAAATTGACTACGCCCGTTACATCTACTGCACAGGATCTGAAAAAATCCGAGCCAAAGGCGGTGGAAAAAAGTGTGACAACAGGTGAGCAAAAAAATAATATGGTTGTACAACCAGTACAACCAGTACAACCAGTACAACCAGTACAACCAGTACAACCAGTACAACCAGTACAACCAGTACAACCAGTACAACCAGTACAACCAACTAAACACGTTGAGTCTAGATTACCGCAGCACTTACCACCAGTGACACAGCTTCAACCCCCTGAACCTGTCATTCAGGCAGTACCTGATCCTGTTCAAAAACAGGGTTTCAGTCAGGTTGAAGGGGTGGAATATGTGGATAGTGAATATCTGGAAAATAAAGAATTTAATCTGGAAGGTAAAAAACGTTTCTATAGTATGCCTGAAGGGATAGTTGATAAAAATATTGGGTCAACACGTGTACAGACGATTGAGCGTGAAAAAGGAGTTGGACAGTCGATTATAAAATCCTTGTTTCAACAACCTGTCGTAGATTCTGGTCCTATTGTACTGGCTCAAACCTACTATCGTATTTCTCAGCCTGAATCTGTAGAAAGCTTAGGTAAGCAGTGTTTTAAAGATAAAAAAGTTAAGAATGCGAAAGAGATTAGTGCAGGTAAATCCATTAATCTGTGGCCACGGGCACCGCTGAAATCAGATGAGTTTGATTATGAAATTGTGAAGCTAAAATCTGATATTAAAAATATTCAGATTCAGTCTTATGCTTCCCGTCAGAATAATCCTGCCTATTACTGGCCATTTGTTGTATTTCTGGATAAACGAGGCTGTGTTTTAGAAGGAGCAGGCGGTTTCAAAAATCAGGAAGCACAAGCCAATATTATTCAACATGAGAAGATACAGGGAATTATTCAGATTCCTGCGCAAAGCCAATATGTATTAATGACCCCACTCGCTTCAGCCATAGATGTTGAAGACAAGATGCTGACAAATTATGGACAACTAAAACTAGTCGCCATTCGATAAGGACGATTCGAGTAGAATAAGATGAAAAATAAAATATTATATCCATTTGCTTTCACTGCTTTATTTGCCGCCCTCAGCGGATGCGGAGGTGAAAGTGCGAATGTTATACCAGAACCAAATGATGAAGCCACCACAAATGGTTCCTGCTCTGCTACTGCAACGAATTGTCTGGAATGGGGGCTTGAATATCCAATTGATGGTCTTAATTTTAATTGTAGTGGTGATAAAGAAAATACCTTTATTACTTTATTTGACCAAAATGATGGTGTTGCCTCAGGCACTTGTCAAAAAGCAGATAGTATTGAATTTTATCTAAAAAGTTTTAGTGATACCAAAATCAAATTGGGTACTGTGAAGCTTTCTGAATATATGAACCTCAGTACATCGAGCCAATTACCCCGACTCAGTGTACTTGATATTGCCAAGGGAATTACCGGCCGTAATATTGCCAGAATCGAACAGACAGATCCAACCGTACAGGTGGCGATGAAACTGGTCAAAATCTGGCAGACCTTGGCACTGGAAAAAGGCCGTATCTATAATCCGACGGATGTACAGCCCTTGTATATCACAGAAGATATGCGAAAGAATCTGGGCAAAATTAATAAAGATATCAGCCTGACAGATGCAAATTTGGCAGAAACCCTTAAACCTTTTATTGATATTAGCCAGATTAGTGATGATCAGGCCTTTGAAGTCGTAAAAAAACTGGCCAATATTGCCAGCGCAGCAGTATATCAACCGGAATTTTCTCTGTTCTCAACTTCAGGCATTATTAGCAGTAACTTGACTGGTTCTGATGGTCTGGCAGGTTGTAATAAATCTGTATGTGACATTAAAGATAAAACGACTAAATATTTATTTGGACATTTTATCCTGATTACAGACCGCCAAGGTTATACCTTTGGCAGTGGACTACAATGGCGTGACACTCAGCTAAAACTGGGCTCCAATAATCTGGGATCTCTGGGTGGCATTAATGCGGAATTGATCCGTAAAGTCAAACCACAGCAAATTACGGCAGTACCGCAAACCAGTTGGATTAGCCCTGCAACGAGAATGCTTTCATCAAATGCACCATATAAAATGAATGTGGCTAACAACAGCAATCCATTAGAAATTTACCAAGGTCGTTTGCTGAGCGATTATGTGATTGCCGGTAAAGAAGCATTTTATAAGATGGCCACAGGTAAGACTGAACTCAGCGATGCTGATCGTGCCAGTCTTGGCTTATGGCGTTTTAATGCCGATGATGACAACTATAGTGGCTCAATTGATCTTTATAAAATTTTCCCGATCAGCTATCTGGATCGTCAAGTCTTTAGAACAGCTGAAAATGTAGAGCCAGGTGAAGAATATATTTTCCCAATGTATGGCAACATGGAGTTTAAATTTAGCGAAAACTCAATTAGCCCTGTTACAGTGGGTGTTGTGATTGATAGTAATGGTGATGTGCGTACCAATATGCAGTCCGCGAGCAATCTTGCAACTGATAGCATTAATGGTTGCCAGGGAGATATCTTACCGGCTGGACTTAAAGACAATAACGGCGTTCAACAATATCGTCTCGGTACCTTAGGCCGTGCATTTATAGATGAAAAAACAGTATCTATGCGACTGGTCTTCGCTGATCCTGTATTTGGTTCATTAAATGGTGCCTTGGTAGGTATGAACTCCACTATTCAGGCTTCAACCAATACAGATGATAAGATTGTGATTGGTGGGGCATTACTCAACTTATCTAATGTACTGAATGGAACCAGTCGTGTGGGCTTTACCAACTCAGCTGGAGAAAGTGTAGGCTGGGCAAATACTTATGCCAGCTTCCAGAAAGTCTATAACAACAATAATACTGATGAAACGACAGAAGAGACCAATCTGGCCAAGCTAAGTGGCGGAAGTGTTTCATTTAAATTAGCGGATTGTTATAGCATCAAAACCAAATAATGAAAAAAGCCCATCAAATGATGGGCTTTTTTATAAAAAGACATTTTAACCTGTGTGATCCAAACGAGTTCCCAAGGTCTCAAGATGCATCGGGAAGTTATTGGTTTTACGGTCTTCAAAATAATGACGGAGTGTATGTTCTACACTCGGGAAAGCCAGTTCACTCCAGGGAATTTCATCTTCATCAAATAAACGTGCTTCAATGGTTTCTTCACCTGCACCAAATTTTCCATCAATCAGTTGAGATTTAAACAGGACATAAATCTGGCCAATCCGCGGAATATTGTACATGCAGTACAGCTGTTCAATATCTACTTCAGCTTCGGCTTCTTCACGGGTTTCACGTGCTGCGCCCTGTTCCATGGTTTCAAACAGTTCCATATAACCGGCAGGGAGGGTCCACAGTCCATAACGTGGTTCAATCGCACGGCGGCAGAGCAGAACTTTATCTTCCCAGAGCACCAATGCACCGCAAATCACTTTTGGATTAATGTAATGAATATATCCGCATGTAGTACAAACCTTGCGAACCTTCTGATCGCCTAAAGGAATTTTCTCTGTTGTTTTATGTCCACAGTTCACACAGAAGTTCATATTCATCATCAATGATAACAGTAAGGTCAGGATAACTGAAAAATCAAAATTTGGCATCATTTCTATCCCGCCAAATCAAAAATCAGCTATGATGAAATTATAGTCGCATAGGGAGCTGAATGAATGGATGAGCTGGGATTAATACAACGCTTGCAGAAACATTTACGATTTTCCAAACGGATTCAAACTGCACAGGCTGCTGTATTAATTGCGATCACAGATGAAGCTGATCCCAAAGTTTTGCTGACACGTCGTTCAGCTTATATGAATAATCATGCAGGGGAAGTCTCTTTTCCAGGGGGTAAACGCGACCCGCAAGATACCAGTAATATTGTAGTGGCTTTGAGAGAGGCGTATGAGGAAACGGCGCTTAACCCATTTGATGTGCATCTGATCGGGGATCTCCCGATGCAAAAGGCACGTAACGGGATGCTGGTTAAGCCTGTGGTCGGTTTAATTCCGCCTACCATTCAACTTATTCCTCAGCCGACGGAAATTGACCGGATTTTCTTTGCTTCCTTGCAGCATTTGCTGGAAGCCCAGCCGATGCCTTATGAAGTGCGGTTTGCCCAGCAGTCTTTATATTTTCCAAGTATGCGGGTGGAAAATGAGATTGTCTGGGGACTGACCGCACGTATGCTAATTTCATTATTTCAGTACGGGCTTGACTATAAAAAAGACTGGCCATTTTTACTTAATTCACCTGCGTTTAAACGCTCAAAATTTTTTAACCGTTGAACAGGATTTCAGCCATGTTATATCAATTTCAGGGACATTCACCAAAAGTAACGCATCAGCCATGGGATGGTTGGGTGGCACCTACAGCGACGGTCATTGGACAGGTTGAATTAGGTAAGCAGGTGAGTGTCTGGTTTGGCGCCGTTATTCGTGCCGATAACAGTAAAATCCGTTTAGGTGACTTCACCAATGTTCAGGAAAATGCGGTGCTACATACCGATGCTGGAATTGAAATGAACATCGGGAATTATGTGACCATTGGTCATCAAGCCATGCTGCATGGCTGTACCATTGGCGATAATAGCCTGATTGGAATTCAGGCAGTGATCTTGAATCATGCCGTGATTGGCAAGAATTGTATTATTGGTGCCAATGCCCTGATTCCAGAAGGGAAGGTGATTCCTGATAATTCGGTGGTAATGGGCTCACCAGGCAAAGTCGTGAAAACTTTAGATGAAGCCAGTATTCAGAAACTGAAAATGAGTGCCATGCACTATGCTGAGCATTTCCAGAAATTTCAGGACCTGGAAGAAGTACAGCTTTAGGCTGTTATCTGAATAATGTCCTCAGTTAAGCCTAGAATTTTCTAGGCATTTTTGTATCTGGCTTGGGAAAATCTCGCCTAGAAGATATGAGTGGAGTATTATATTCGACGTTTTTTATATTCTCTGAATTAAGGTTGTGCATGAAAGTGCTGGCATTGGAGACTGCCAATGAGCAGTGTTCCGTCTCTGTGATCGATGATACTCAAGAACTATTTTTTCAGCTTGATGCGCGCGCCAAGGCACAAACGCAAACCATTCTCCCAATGATTGAACAAGGCCTCAATGATCTGGGCTTGGCTGTATCTGATCTGACAGCAATTGCCTTTAGTCGTGGCCCGGGATCGTTTAGTGGTGTTCGCATCAATGCGGCTGTGACCCAAGCTTTGGCTTGGTCAAATGATCTGCCTGTAATTCCGGTATCCACTTTACAAGCTTTGGCGCAAGCGGCATATCGTTTGCATGGTTTAACTACAGTAACTGCCGTACTGGATGCACGGATGAATGAAGTCTACGTGGCCAGTTATCAGTTAGATGCTCAAGGGGTTATGCAGGCTGTTGATGAAGAACAGCTTTTGAGTTATGAACAAAGTGCTGAAGCAGTAAAATTTACTGTGGTGGGTTCAGGTGCCAATCTAGTTCAAGAAACAGCATCTGAATATAAAAATGTCAGTGCAACAGCGCAGGATATTGCCATGATTGCGCGTGCAGCAGCAAAAACAGAAAATTGGGTCAGTGCAGAATTGGCACTTCCGGTATATTTACGTGATAACGCATGGAAAAAAATTCCAGAACAAGGCAAAGCATAATTAATCAGGATTAAGCATGGATCTTTTACTGCTGCTGAAAGCAGCAATTATGGGTATTGTTGAAGGTATTACTGAGTTTTTGCCTATTTCCAGTACTGGGCATCTGATTTTGGCTTCAGAATTAATGAATTTCTGGACTAAACAAAAAAGCGATGTTTTTGTCGTCGCAATTCAGATGGGGGCAATTGCCGCGGTTATTTATGAATATTGGGCACGGCTTTGGGGTGCAGCAACCGGGATCGTAAGTGGTGAACCGCAAGGACGCCGTTTAGGGATTGGCCTGATTCTGGCCTCTATTCCCATTGTGCTGATTGGTCTGACCCTAGGGCAAACTGTAAAAGAACTGCTATTCAATAATATTGCAATTGCCATTGGCTTGATCGTCGGTGGTCTGATCATTATCTGGATTGAAAAGAATCCACCTAAGGTACGTGCCCAGGAAGTTGAAGATCTAACCGTAAAAGATGCGATCTGGATTGGTCTGATTCAGGTCTTATCCCTGATACCGGGAACTTCACGTTCAGGTGCGACCATTATCGGGGCGATGTTCCTTGGCGTATCACGTAAGGCTGCAACTGAATTTTCATTCTTCTTGGGGATTCCGGTTATTATCGGTGCAGGCCTGCTCGATCTGTATCAAAGCTATGATGTTTACAGTACCACAGAAGACTGGACGGTTCTGGCAGTCGGTATCATCGTATCGTTCATCTCAGCGCTTTTATTAATCCGTGCCTTGGTAGCCTATGTGGCAAAACGTGATTTCATGGTTTTTGCCTGGTATCGCATAGCCTCAGGTTTACTGATTTTATTATTTGCCTTTACAGGTTGGAGATTATGGTAAGCACGATTCGCTTATATACCGAATCTGAGTATCAAGAGAAAGCACAGCACTTCGAGGCTGTGCTTTCTTCTCGTGGTGTAGAGGTTAGTATTGAGGTTATTGAAAAGCTGAATGCACGTTTCTTGCGTTTACATCCCGAACTGGCCCTGTGTGTTGATGCTGACGGCCTATGGCTCTGTGCCAATGGCATGAAAATGCAACCAGATTGGCAAGCAGAAGTAGGGCGTTTAAAACGTGCCTCTTTAAAATCGGAAATGATTGCTCGTGCTTGTAACCTCGGAGAAAAGCCGACTCTTATCGATGCGACAGCTGGGCTAGGTCATGACAGTCTGTTGATGGCACATTTGGGTGCTCAGGTGACCTTGGTCGAACGACATCCTATTTTATTTACCCTGCTTGAAGACAGTCATCACCGAGCGAAAAAGGATACTTTTCTAAGTTCGGTGGTTAACCGGATTCATCTGGTTTTTTCAGATTCTGCAGACTATCTGAAATCACAGGCTGAGCAGAATGCGGTCGTCGATGTGGTTTATCTGGACCCGATGTTTCCACAACGTGACCAGAATCAGCAGGCACCGAAAAAGCAGGCACAGGTGAAAAAACAAATGCAGTTATTACATTTGCTTTTACCGGAAGATGGTGAAATGGATCTGGGGGATAATCTCTTAGAATTAGCACAAAAAATTGGCAAGCGGGTGGTGGTGAAACGTCCTCGTCTGGCCGTATTTTTAGCTGGAAAAGAGCCAAATCATCAATGGTCTGGTGATGCTTGCCGTTTTGATGCCTATTTTCAGCATGAACTGGTTACTTAATATGAGAATTGCTTCAAAATAGATCAAGGATTTGTTATATATTTAAAAATTGGCATTGATAAAACTTATATCAAGCATAAACTTATTGGGCACATTAGCGAGCCACTCATCTCCCTGAAATCATATGATCGACTTTAAACCCTCCATCAATTTTTGGCACGATTTTAAAAGCAACCAAATTGCCGGGATGTGGTTATTTCTGGGATCTCGGCGTTCGCTGCAACTGGTGCGTCCCTCTATTCTGCAACTGGTATTCTGGGGGATTTTGGGCGGCTGTGCTAACAGTCTCTTTAGCTGGCTCAGTTCTGGTCGTATGGGAGATTTCAACTCTCAGGGTCTGATCAGTTATGCGCTTTGGCCCTTTATTGCCTTGATTGTCGGGATCTTTTTGTCCCAACGGGTGAATAATCCTCGTCTGATGCTGGTACCCGCATTGCTCTGGCTGGTGCTGGATACGCATATCATGCTGTTCCAGAGCTTGATCCAGTATCTGGGTGATCTGGATTATCTACCCTATATTTTCTATGCCTATATTCCGACCCTGTTTGTCATGCTGTTTGTCTGGCAAAGTCTGGCTGTGGTCTGGGTGATTTCACGTGAATTAAAATGGCCGTGGTGGGAACGGGCACTGATTATGCTGGCCACCTTGTTTACCTTGGTGGTGTGGCAGATTTCGGTGAAAGATCAGCCCATCTGGAAAGTTGAAGAAATTCCACCAAGTTTTGCTGAAGATGCTTTCTATGCTCAGCCGATCTTGCTGAATAAGGCGCTGGATGCAATTGAATATGGTGAATTTGCACAGTCGCATTGGTACTTTATGGGTGTGGCTGGCGCGAGTTATCAGGATGTGTTCTATTCAGAAATAGAGCGGATTAAAAAGCAGTTTGATACCCGGTTTGGGACTTTTGGCCGTTCGATTATGCTAGTCAATCATCCGGCAACACGGACTGAGATTCCACTTGCTTCCAAAACCAGCATGGAATTGGCCTTGCGCCGTATTGGCCAGCAGATGAACCGGGAAAGTGATGTACTGTTCCTGTATATGACCTCACATGGCTTGCCAAATGAATTTGAAATGGAAAATGCACCGCTAGATCTGGCATCAGTTGATCCAAAATGGTTGCGTGATACTCTGGATGCCTCAGGTGTGCGCTGGCGAGTGATTGTTATTTCTGCCTGTTTCTCAGGTAGTTTCGCTTCGGCTTTGCAGAATGATAATACCTTGATCATTACTGCTTCTGCTGCTGACCGTCAGTCATTCGGTTGTTCGAACGAAGCTGACTATACTTATTTCGGTCGTGCTTTCTTTGATGAGGCCATGCGTGAAAATAACAGCCTGAAAGCCTCTTTTGAGCAGGCCAAGACTACAGTGGCTAAATGGGAAGCAGCTCAGGGATTTGAACCGTCAGAACCACAATGGGTGATTGGCAAAAACATGGAATTGATGTTGCCACAACTGGAACAGCGTCTTTTCCCTCCAGCGACGACCACTTCAGCATCTCCGTCTGTCGCTTTGACTCCATAAACCAATCTACAACTTTAGAAAATAGAAAAAGGAATGATGATGGAACTGGTACAGAATAATCGAAGCTTTGAGGGTGAACAGCGGATTTATAGCTTTGAGTCTAAAATATTAAAAAAACCAACCAGATTTGGCATCTTCCTGCCGCCACAAGCTCTGGAAGGCCAAAGTTGTCCTGCTTTGTTCTATTTAGCTGGCCTGACCTGTACTGAAGAAACTTTTGCAATCAAGGCACATGCCCAGCGTCTGGCGGCCCAGCTTGGTCTTATTCTGATTACACCAGACACTTCTCCGCGTGGAGATGATGTTGCCAAAGGGGATCACTGGGATATTGGGCAAGGTGCCGGATTCTATATTAATGCCACTCAAGCACCGTGGGCTGAACATTATCAGATGGAAAGCTTTATTGTCGATGAGTTGTATGAACTGGTGTGTGAAGAGTTCGTAGTTCAGGCAGATAAGATCGGGATTTTCGGTCATTCCATGGGTGGACATGGCGCTTTAACTTTGGCTTTTAAATATCCGGAAAAATTCTGTTCAGTTTCGGCATTTGCACCGATTTGTGCACCAAGCCAATGTCCATGGGGTGAAAAAGCATTCTCAAATTATCTGGGCGAAAACCGCAAAGAATGGTTGAAGCATGATGCAACTGCGCTGGTTCAGGAAAAAGGTGCACTGTTTAGCGATATCCTGATTGATCAGGGCTTTTCTGACCAGTTCTATAGCCAGCTGAATCCGGCTTTATTTCAGCAAGCTTGTGATGCCGTGAACCAGAAATTAACCTTACGTGAACATCAGGGTTATGATCATGGTTACTATTTTATTCAAAGCTTTGTAGATGACCATCTACAATTCCATGCCGTGCAATTAAATCCATAAGCCAAGCAACACAAGCGAAGCAAATTTAAAAGCACAATGAAACTCCAAAAATAGGTCATATTTTTGGAGTTTTTTATATGAATATCAAATAAATATAATAAAAATGGTATATATGTTGCTATTCAGAAATCAGGTAGAACCAGTTGCAGTTAAGAACACGATGCACAATAAGCCTGAACCAGAGATTGACCAGCCATCAACTTCACTAGAAAAACACAGCTTCCGATTTCATGGCAGTGCCACGGAATATTTTGGAATCTGGATGGTGAATTTGATGTTAACCATCATTACGCTTACTTTGTATAGCCCTTGGGCAAAGGCACGCCGTATCCGCTATTTCTACGGTAATACCCAATTGTTAAAACATCGCTTTGACTTCATCGCCATGCCAAGCCGAATTCTGCTAGGTCGTCTATTGGCATTGGAGTTGTATGTGGTGACACTGATCTTGACCAATTACTCCATTCTTGTCACCAGTTCATTATTTCTGATTGCTGCGATCTCTCTACCTTGGTTAATTCGGATGACCCTGAAATTTAAGGCCCGGAATAGTAAATATGGCAATGTCCGGTTTCATTTTAGTGGAAGCAATCGGGAAGCCTATAGGGTTTTATGGCTCGCGATATTGGTCAATATTTTCACCCTGTTTCTTTTCAGCCCAGTGGTGATCTGGCTATACAAACGTTACTGCTTTAATCATTTATCGATCGGACAACTTCAGTTTAGGCTGGGGATTCAGTGGTCTAAATTTATGTCGGCAGTTTATATCCCCTTATGTCTGTGTCTGCTAATTGGTATCGCATGGAGCGCAGCAATCGTTTACTGGGTCGATTTGATCGGTACAAACCTGTTTACCTTGGGTGTTGTATTGAGCTATCTGTTTTGTCTGGCCTTGGTCTGGCCGATGATATCTGCACGCTTATATATGTATACCTGGAATCATGTAGAGCTTGGTCAAAGCTACTTTAAAACCCGGGTAACGACATGGCGTTATAGCTGGATTGTACTGAGTAACTGGATTGTGCGTGCACTCAGTTTGGGACTCATGACCCCTTGGGCGAGCATCCGTTTATATGAATATCAACTGGCTAACCTAGAACTCTATCTAGCAGAGGACGAAACTAATCTAAAAAATATCTTGCAGCGTGATCCAAATACTATAGCCAATGAAGTACTGGATATCTTTGATTTCGATGCATCGTTATAGAGGCAAGTAGGATGAAGCGACCTGTTGAAGTCAGATTTTATGATGGGGTTTTGGCCGAAGCCCAGCGTGCATGGATTGTCCCTGATCAGCAACGCGGGATTGCCTTGAAACTCAGTGAAGAAACACCCAAGCAAGTGAGCGAGGCTGACTTTTATTTTACTTATCCCGATATGGCGTATATTGGCGGGGTCGGGGGACGTAAACCGATTATCGAATTACCTGAAGATCGTCGGATTGAATTTTTGACCAAAGCACCGCATTGGCTGAAGATTAAATCCAAAGAAATCTATCATGCCATATGGAAATTTGAACGTTCTCCACTCCTGATTTTCTTCTCGATGATTATCGTGATATGTGCGGTAATTTTTATTCTTAAATGGGGAATTCCATATACGGCCCAGCAGCTCGCTCAATTACTTCCCGAACAGACCTTGATCGAGGTAGGAAATCAAACTGAGCAGAAATTAATTGAGCAAACTGAGCCATCCAAGCTCTCCGCAGAGCATCAAGCACGTCTAAAAAAACTGTATGAACAGAAAATTGCGGTAGGACAACCTGCAAAGATTATTTTCCGTCAAGGCGGAGAAATCATGGGACTTAATGCCGCTGCGATTCCGAACAATACCATTATTGTCACCGATGAACTGGTCAAGCTTAGTGGTGCAGATGAAGAAGTCCTTGCAGTACTGGCGCATGAACAAGGTCATCTGGTACAAAAACATAGCATGCAAAAAGTGATTTCCAACCTGGGTGCAGCAGGATTATTTGCCTTGGTAACGGGAGACTTAAGTGATGTCGTGGCGGCATCTATAGCGGTACTCGCCGATGCGGGATATTCACAGGCGCTTGAACTTGCTGCGGATGATTATGCCATGCAACATTTACATCAACAGCAGATCTCCAGTATTCATTTGTCGAACTTTTTGCAGCGGGTTGAAAACGCTAGAATCTTGGCAGAGCAGAGTAAAACGATAAAAATGAAAAACTTTACCCTGAATATTGATGGAAAAGAACGGCAAATTACCGAGTCTGAGCTGAAATGGTTGCGTTTGATTGGAAAACTCAAAAAATATCTGGAATCGCATCCCGAGCTGGACAAAAGAATTGAACGGATTCATGCATTCGAAGAAAAAATGAGCCAACCTGTTTAGCCCTGATATTGAGTATAAAAATTCATATCTCTATATCCTGAGGATCGAGGCGTGTTTAGCCTCGATTTTTTATTGATGGATATGCGAGTTTTCCTGTCTTAATCAATCATTTTCATCCAGGCCAAGTGATATTAAGCATAAATACTGTCCAGCGTTACATAGCATTGTATTCACATAACATCCAAGTCACAGTAGCAGGACTGGATTTGGTATAATGAGAAAAATCCAATTTCAGTTAGCCAGGTCCTTTCATGTCCAAGCCTTATTTAATTGCACCTTCTATTTTGTCTGCCGACTTTGCCCGTTTAGGTGAAGAAGTTGAAAATGTACTTCAGGCTGGTGCAGACGTTGTGCATTTCGATGTTATGGATAATCACTATGTACCCAATTTAACCTTTGGCGCAGGTGTATGTAAGGCATTGAAAAAATATGGTATTCAGGCACCTATTGATGTACATCTTATGGTGAAACCTGTAGATCGCATGATTGGTGACTTTCTGGAAGCAGGTGCAGATATTATTACGTTTCATCCGGAAGCATCTGATCATATTGACCGTTCTTTACAGTTGATCAAATCGGGTGGTGCTAAAGCCGGTCTGGTATTTAATCCAGCGACACCATTGCATTATCTGGATTATGTACTGGATAAGGTTGATCAGGTATTGCTAATGAGTGTGAACCCTGGCTTTGGCGGACAGAAATTCATTCCAATGACTTTGGATAAATTACGTCAGGCGCGCAAGATTATTGATGCTTCAGGTCGTGATATCCGCTTAGAAGTAGATGGCGGTGTGGGACCAGCAAATATTCGTGAAATTGCAGAAGCTGGTGCAGATATGTTTGTGGCCGGTTCAGCGATTTTTGGCAAGCCAGATTATAAAGCTGTGATTGATGAAATGCGTAGTGAGCTGGCTAAAGTCGGTCAAATTCAACTTTAATCTCTAAAATGTTTAAGGTGTATAAATCTGTGGATAACTTTATGGATAAGTGTGTAGATATCTATGTTGATAACCATATGGATATGTTGCATATTTTGTAATCGTTTGTAGCCTGATTGATTGCATCTTAGACAAAATTTGTATAAAAAGAACTCAATTTGGGTTCTTTTTAGATATGTCAGCCCTTGATTTTAGTGATCGTTTATTCATCAAAGGTTAATAATCAAGCCAAACAAAAAGTGATCAATAGGTCTTGGTTTTGTGTTTCATTGTGTAATATCTCCACGCTATTTTTAAATTTAATTCATGTGCATAACTTAATAATACGGACTTATTCCTTGTTTGTTTTTCTTATTCAAGTCTCTGTAATGTCATAACACGATGTCCCGTGTTGGCGTTCCTTAAGATAGGCTGAAATCTTCAGGTTGTCCTGAGCATTTGAGTAAGACATGGTTAAGTTAATTCTCATTCAGTCAAATTTTGTAAATGGCAGTTTGGTTTTGTCATCTGTTTTATAAGATGTTTATTTTTTTAGGGGGAACGACCTCCCTTGTTGATTAAATTTATAAAATTCAACAAGAAAAATCGTCAGGACGGCCTGACTCTGTTAATTAGGAGGAAGGCAATATGGCCTGGATTATACTTGTATTCGCTGGACTATTTGAGATTGTCTGGGCCTATTCCATGAAGCTCTCAGAGGGTTTTAGCAAACTCACACCGAGTATTTTTACGATTGTTTTTATGGTGCTCAGTTTTGTATTGCTGGCCTATGCCATGCGTACTTTGCCTCTAGGAACTGCCTATACCATCTGGACGGGCATTGGTGCAGTCGGCTCATTTCTGGTCGGTGTTATAGTTTTAGGTGAACCTGCTTCTGCTATGCGTATGCTGGCTGCGGTGCTGATTATTTCCGGACTTGTTTTGATGAAATTATCCTCCTCCTAAGAGCTGTTGAGCAGTTCTGATTTCGAGTAAAATAAAAACTGGCAAGCTTGATTCTGTAGGAGTAGGGCCATGCAGCTCAGTTATATTTATATGGATTCGCCTGTAGGACAGTTGCAGCTGGTCGCCAATGAAACGGCATTGGTGGCTGTACTCTGGGATTGTGAAAAACCGAATCGGGTTAGATTGGCAACTCTGGTTGAAGATCCACAGCATCCTGTATTGATAGAAGCTCGGCGTCAGCTTCAGGAATATTTTGCTGGTCAGCGCAATGTTTTTGAGTTGCCTTTGGATTTTTCCGGTACTGATTTTCAAAAAAAAGTCTGGCAGGCTTTGCTGAATATTCCTTATGGACAGACCCGAAGTTACCGGGAAATCGCTGAACAGGTCGGTAATGTTAAAGCGGTACGTGCCGTGGGTGCTGCCAATGGTAAAAACCCGATTTCGATTATTGCACCTTGTCATCGGGTGATTGGCAGTAGTGGTAAGCTGGTAGGCTTTGCGGGTGGTCTGGATAAAAAAGAAATTCTGTTAAATATTGAGCGAACCCATTAAGATCAAAATCATAAAATTAATGAAAATTAAAATATGGATCAGTTCGTAACACTAATCTTAGGCCAACTCTGGTCCAGTTTATGGTGGGTTCTTCTACTTTTTATTGGTTTAATCATTTTTAAGTTATTTAAACCATTTTTAAAAGGGAAGCTGGGAGAGTTCGCTGTTGCCACGCATGTCAAACTTTATCTGAAAGACCCTGAGTATCGTTTATTAAACGATTTGACTCTTCCAGATGGAGAAGGAAGCACAACACAAATTGATCATCTCTTATTAAGTCCTTATGGCCTGTTTGTGATTGAAACCAAGAACTATAAAGGCTGGATCTTTGGTAGCGAGCGACAAAAAACCTGGACGCAAAAACTTTATAAAAATAGCTATAAATTTCAGAATCCGATTCATCAGAATTATAAGCACATCAAAGTTCTGGAGCAGTTGCTGGCTGATATTATCGAGCCAGACCAGCTGCATTCTGTGATTGTATTTATGCCAGATGCGGTATTCAAAACCCCAATGCCAAATTATGTATTTCGAGGTGCAGGTTGGACAGATTATGTAAAAAGCTTTAATCAGCGAGTTATTTCTGACACCAAGATTAAACATATCCAGATTCGCTTGGAGAAGGAAGTATTAGAAAAATCCTGGAAAACCAACCGTGAACATGTTGCAAATTTAAACAGGCGAGAATCCGAACAAAAAAGCCTTTGAATCATTCAAAGGCTTTTTCTTAATTTTTCGAGGCTTTTAGCTTTTCAGTAATTTCAACCAGCTGTTTAATCCGTTTGACCTCATCCCAAAGTGTTTTGGCCTCAGGATAATGCTTGGACATCATACCCAGCCATTGCTTATAACGGCCGACCATATTCATTTCCTTTTTATAGGAACCATTCAGGAAACGGATTTGCAGTTTCAGTAGTTCATTCCAGGTGATGAGCGGC
This sequence comes from Acinetobacter sp. YH12043, assembly GCF_013419915.1. NCBI lineage: Bacteria > Pseudomonadati > Pseudomonadota > Gammaproteobacteria > Moraxellales > Moraxellaceae > Acinetobacter > Acinetobacter sp. YH12043. The sequence goes on along the minus strand of NZ_VOZD01000010.1, from coordinate 89,514 downwards.
TCATCAGAATTCTGGCGAATACATTGGGTCAGATCAGGTGTAGTGACCGCACCACGGCCAATCATCAGGTCTTCACAGCCTGATTCTAGCTGACATTGCTTGGCATCGGCATTGGTCCAGATTTCACCATTGGCAATCACATTAATCTTTAAGGCTTCACGAATTGGTTGCAGTTGGTCCCAGAAGGCTGGCGGAGTATAGCCATCGGCCTTGGTCCGCGCGTGGACGGTGACCCAGGCCGCTCCAGCATCTTCAATGGCATGGGCATTTTCCATCATGAAGTTGCGATCCATATAACCCAGACGCATTTTCGCCGAAACCGGGATATGTGCGGGCACTGCATCACGAACAGCTTTGACCAGTTCATAAACGACTTCAGGTTCATCTAGCAGTACTGAACCACCACGATGACGGTTTACGGTTTTGGCTGGACAGCCGAAATTCATGTCAATTGCAGGGGCGCCCATAGCAGCGACTTTCACTGCATTGGCTGCCAGCATTTCCGGGTTATTTCCCAGAAACTGTACATGCACCGGTGTACCGGCAACAGTTTTGCCCTCATTTAACAGTTCAGGGCAGTAGGTGTGATAGATATGATCCGGCAGCACCGAATCCGTGACACGAATAAACTCGGTGACACACCAGTCGAAGCTCCCGACGGATGTCAGTACATCACGCATAATCGGGTCAGTTAAGCCTTCCATGGGTGCAAGAACAAGTTTCAACGGTCAACACCTGTTAATTCGAAAAACGGTGTTATACGGCTTTTTGGTGGGAATGTCCAGGCAGTTTAATTTTCATATGAATTGCAGAAAAAGATTGAGTGTGAATGAGTACCTATTGATCTTTTGCTATCGAAATAAAAAAACCTTAAATCGACTGATTTAAGGTTTGGATTTAAGTCTTAAAAATCTAATATTGTCTTAATCGATTAGTTTTTCGACTTTCATACTTTCACGATAATACTGACAGCCTTTATACAGTAGGAATACACCAATCAGGCCGGCTATCGCATTGACGATAGAAATTGAATTCCCCACCATTAAGGTATTTTCATAATAAAGGTCAGTAATCAGCGCCACCGCAGTTGTACCCACACCGAGTGCAATCAGGTTAGAAATCAACAGGAATTTGGCTGATACTTGGGAGCGCAGCTGGTTTGGTGTCAGCATCTGGGTAGCAGCGGCTGATGCTGGAATCGGGAAGGTGGAGAAGAACATCGCGACAAAGATCAGTGCGAATGAAAGCTGCATATTGTCGACTTGGGTAAACAGCACGCTTGGAATGATCAGGGCAGCACAGCCAATTGCACCGGCACGGATTGCTGCATCGCTATAGCCACGTTTAGAAAAGAAGTCGATGAGCCAGCCACAGAATAAGGCACCTGAAGTATTTGCAACAAGAATAATACTTCCAAGGATATATCCGGTCTGGCTTGCATCCAGGCCAAAGTGACGCATGTAGTAGGCCGGTGCCCAGCCGAGCAGGGAATACAGCATCATAGTATAGAAAGAGAAGCCAATAAAATGACAGAAGAAAGTCTTTTTATGGGTTTTAATAAAACCGATGGAATTCTTAAAAGATGCTTGAACGGCGACACCATTCGCATCCATTTTGAGGCCTTTACGCTCGGGTTCCCGTACGGTCAAAATCATGAGCAGCGCCAGCAATACACCCGGTAAACCGACAATCATAAAGGTCAGTTGCCAAGTCTTGATCTCACCAATTACCGGTAAAGTAACGAAACTAACATCCTTGAGCAGACCGATGACATAACCGCCGATCAGGAAAGCCAGTCCTGAACCGATAAAAGCACCAATGGCATAAACACCCAGCGCACGGCCTAGTTTATGTTTAGGAAACAGATCCGCCACGATTGAGTAAAAAGCAGGAGATAGGGCTGCTTCACCTGCACCGACACTAAGGCGAGCCAGGAACATCTGGATAAAGTTTTTACTGAGGCCACAGGCTGCAGTGGCCAGACTCCAGAAAGCGATCCCAACCGAAATAATTTTCACACGTGATTTCTTGTCGGCCAGTGCGGCGATCGGTACGCCCATAAAGGCATAAAACAGCGAAAAGGCCAGCCCCTGCAATAGGCTGAACTGGGTATCACTGAGCATCAAGTCGGCCTTAATCGGCTCAATCATCAGGGATAAAATCTGACGGTCTACGAAAGACAGAATGTAGGCCACCATACAGATGATTACCACATACCATTGATAGCTGCTACGTTCTGGAGCTGCTGGTGGAATTTCTGTAGCTACCTGTTCAGGGATAGGCGTAGTAATTTTTAGATGAGAATCGAGTGGCTGGACGTCATTGTCAACCTTGTCTATGACCAATGTTTTTTCATTCATCATGCAACATCCTGTGCAAGTTATAGTGATTGGTTTATTTGATACAAATTTAATTATTTTTATTTTTAATATGTATCAATTAATCTAATCTAGGAGTAATTTGCATAGCCGTCAATATGTCTGGATTAAAAAGATACAATTATTTTTAAAAGAATAAAAAGAGGGAATCAAATAGATTCCCTTTTGCTTTAAGTGCTTGAAAATAGTGCTTAAGCGGCTTTTTCTACGAGAGTTAGGATGTCATAGGTCGCGACCAGTTCATTGTGCTGGTTTTTCACTTTGATGTCCCAAACCACGACACCATGCGGTTTTTGCTCATCACGCAGTGGTTTAGGGGTTTTCTGCTTGCAGGTCAGTTCTACCTGAATGGTATCGCCAATTTTCACCGGTTCTACGAAGCGAAGGTTATCCATACCGTAGTTAGCAATGACAGGACCCGGAGCGGCATCAACAAACAGACCAGCAGCGGCAGAGACAATGAAGTAACCATGTGCGACGCGTTCACCGAACAGGGATTCCGCAGCCGCAATCTTATCCATATGTGCATAGAAGTAATCACCACTTAAACCACCAAAGTTGACAATATCAGCTTCAGTAATGGTACGGCGTGCAGTCAGCAGGCGTTCACCGATCCGCAGTTCATCAAAGGATTTCTTGAATGGATGCACGCGGTCTTCAAATACCTCCGCACCCGCGGTCCAGCTATGACCGACCTGAGTCAGCACATTTGGTGAGCCTTGAATAGCAGTACGCTGCATATAGTGTTTCACTGCACGCAGACCACCGAGTTCCTCACCACCGCCAGCACGCCCCGGACCACCATGCACTAACAATGGCAGTGGTGAACCATGACCGGTACTTTCCTTAGCGCTTTCACGATCCAGAATATGCACACGACCATGCCAAGGCGCGATCTTGCTGAGTAGCTGTTCAATATTTTCATCATGGTTACGCACGATTGAAGCGACCAGACTGCCTTCACCACGAGCTACTAATGTTGCCAGTTGTGGTAGGTCACTATAGGGCATCAATGTAACCACTGGGCCAAAGGCTTCGATATTATGAATCTGTTGGGCCTGTACCGGATCTTTACATAACAATACTGTTGGTGGATAGAAAGCAGATTTTTCCGGATGTGCGACCTGGATGGCAAAGTCCTGGCGCAGGTGGCTACCTATGATGATTTCAGCTTCCTGTGCCAGCTGTTCTACCTTGGCAGCAACATCATGCTTCTGTTTAACGCTGGCCAGAGCACTCATGGTTACGCCGTCCTGTGCAGGATCACCGATGACTACTTTCTGTAGTTTTTCAGTCAGGCGTTGCTGTACGGTATCGAGCAATGCTGCTGGCACAAAGGCACGACGAATTGCAGTACATTTTTGTCCGGCCTTGGTTGTCATTTCACGGAAGACTTCACGCACAAACAGGTCAATGGTTTCATCGTTGGCTTGCTGGGTCAGGATGGCGCTGTTCACCGAATCGGCTTCCATGCTGAATGGAATGGAGTGGGCATTCAGGTGTGGATGCGCACGCAGTTTCTGGCCGGTAGCAGCCGAACCTGTGAAGGTTACCGTATCCTGTGCATTCAGGTGATCAAACAGGTCATAAGTCTGCCCGCAGATCAGCTGAAGGGTGCCTTCTGGCAGTAAATTGCTGGCTAAAATGTCTTTAACGACTGCATGTGTCAGTTCTGCGCCTTCTGTTGCCGGCTTCACAATACACGGCACGCCGGCTAGTAAAGTCGGTGCAATTTTTTCCAGCATACCCCAGATCGGGAAATTAAATGCATTGATATGCACTGCTACACCGGCTTTCGGGCTCAGAATATGTTTGGCACCAAAGCTGCCCTGTTTGGACAATGGAATCCAGGCATCTTCAACCAGTGCCGTTTCATCGCTGAGTTCACGGCGAACCAGACTTGAATAGGCAAACAGGGTGCCAATCCCACCTTCAATATCAATCCAGGCATCTTTGCGGGTACAGCCGGTTGCGGCTGCCAGGCGGTAATAATCTTCCTTACGTTTCAGTAAATATTGTGCCACCTGTTTCAGGGCGTTGGCACGCTGGTGGAAGGTCCAGTGGGCAATGGCAGCACCTTTCTGTTTGGCATATTGCACTACGTTATGCATGTCGATGCCGTGACTGCTGACTTGATAAATCGCTTCACCGCTAATGGCGTGATAGACCGTACGCAAGTCATTTTGTGCGCTATGTTCACCACCTAAAACCAGTGAACTCAATACTTTAACTTTAGCTGCGTAATGCGCCTGTGTGTCGTCCTGAAGATCCGTGCTCTGGGTAGTGCTGTCCAGTTCCAACATTGTATAACTCCATTTATGATACGTTATTGAGTTTATTTTTACTTTTGATGTTTCATAAATTGCAATCAAAAAGCTTAAATGTCAATCATAATCCGCAAAAAAAAAAGTAACTTTGATGTAATTAAAAATTTAAAAATAATAAAAACAATAACTTAATAAAAAATGCTTTTAAAAAATATATGATACTTAAAAAATAGTATTGATTTTATATTTGTATCGTTTTAATTTGAGTGTATCAGCACTTGGGATAAGTGAGACAAACATGAATAAGCAACAACAAACATTCGATCAGAAGATAGAGCAGGACATTTCTATTGAAGCGAAGGACTGGATGCCGGATGCCTATAGAAAGACCCTGATCCGCCAGATTGGCCAGCATGGACATTCAGAAGTAATTGGCATGCTGCCAGAAGGCAACTGGATTACCCGTGCACCGACTTTGAAACGCAAAGCGGTATTGCTGGCTAAAGTACAAGATGAAGCAGGACATGGCCTGTACCTGTACAGTGCAGCAGAAACGCTTGGTGCAGACCGTGATGACATGATGGAAAAGCTGATTGCTGGCCGCATGAAATACTCATCCATTTTTAACTATCCAACTTTGACCTGGGCAGATGTAGCGGCGATTGGCTGGCTGGTAGATGGTGCTGCAATCGTCAATCAGGTGGCGTTGTGTCGTACCTCTTATGGTCCTTATGCACGTGCCATGGTGCGTATCTGTAAAGAAGAAAGTTTCCACCAGCGTCAGGGCTTTGAGGCCATGATGCAACTGGCACAAGGCACGCCAGAACAGAAACAAATGGCACAGGATGCAGTGAATCGTTTCTGGTGGCCGGCATTAATGATGTTTGGTCCAAGTGATGACAATTCTCCAAACAGTGCACAAAGCATGCAGTGGAAAATCAAATTATTCAGTAATGATGCATTGCGTCAGAAATTTGTCGACAACACCGTGCCGCAAGTATTGCAGCTTGGCCTGACTGTGCCGGACCCAGACCTGAAGTTTAATGAAGAAACAGGCCACTATGAATTTGGTCAGGTGAACTGGGATGAGTTCTTCGATGTACTGGCAGGCAAAGGTCCATGTAACCATGAACGTATCGAAGCACGTCGCAAGGCTTGGGAAGAGGGCAAATGGGTACGTGATTCGGCGGCAGTTTATGCCAGCAAGAAACAGCAGCAGTCAGATCAACGAAAAATCGCCTAAGGCAACGGAATAGCACAAGGATATGCAAATGAACAAGAATAACTGGTCTTTATACGAAGTATTTATTCGCAGCAAACAGGGTCTGAGCCACCGCCATGTCGGCAGCCTGCGCGCCCCTGATGATGAAATTGCCCTGCAAAATGCCCGTGACGTCTATACCCGCCGCAATGAAGGGATAAGCATCTGGGTCGTGAAATCTGAACTGATTACCTCATCTCAACCAGATGAAAAATCAGAGTTTTTTGATCCTTCATTGAACAAGGTCTACCGTCATCCGACCTTCTATCATATTCCAGATGGCATCGAACACATGTAAGGTGGAGGAAAGAGCAATGACGAATCAGGTATTGGCACAATTTTTACTGCATGTTGGCGACAGCCAACTCATCCTTTCACACCGTCTGGCAGAGTGGTGCGGTCACGCACCGGAGCTAGAGCTGGATATTGCATTGGCAAATATCGGTTTGGACCTGCTGGGTCAGGCACGTACCGCGTTGAGTCTAGCCGGTGAAATTGAAGGACTGGGCCGTGATGAAGACAAACTGGCCTATTTCCGTACCGAGCGTGAATACCGTAACTTACTGCTATGCGAACAGCCAAATAATGACTTCGGTCAAACTATCGTACGTCAGTGGTTGATGGATCATTACCATGCTTTGCTGTTTGCAGCCCTGAGCAATAGCAGGAATGAAGAGATTTCCTCATTCGCCATCAAGTCGCTGAAAGAAGTGAAATACCATTTGCGTTTTTCAACCTCATGGATGGAACGTCTGAGCTTAGGTACTGCAGAAGCACATGAAAAGATCCAGAATGGTCTGAACCAGCTATGGCGCTTTACTGAAGAGCTGTTCAGCCTGACTGCAGATGAACGTCAGCTGGTTGATGCTAACCTGATTCCGGATCTGGAACTGCTGAAACCGAAATGGTTGGAAACTATATCTGCTGAGTTGCAACGTTTTGAACTGAGCTTGCCAGAAAGTGGTGCTTACCGTAGTGGCGCCAAGCAGGGACTACATACCGAACATCTGGGTTATGTACTGGCGGAACTGCAATATATGCAGCGCAGCTATCCAGGCATGAACTGGTAAATCCAGCACATCACAGGGAGTGAGTGGCATGAACTTGATTAGACATGTAGAAGATCAATGCTGGGAGGTCCTGGCACAGGTTTCCGATCCGGAAATTCCAGTCCTGTCAGTCCTTGACCTGGGCATGATTCGTGGAGTGGAGATCAACCCACAGGATGAAATCGTGGTTCGATTGACCCCCACTTATAGTGGCTGTCCGGCAACTGATCTGCTCAAGGCGGAAATCATCCAGGCATTTGCAGCACATGAGCTGACGCCGGTCAAAGTCGTGGTCGATCTGTCAGAAGCATGGACCACTGACTGGATGAGTGAAGAAGGCAAACAGAAACTGCAGCAATATGGTATTGCCCCACCCAAAGGTGGTTCAAACAGCTGCGGTACCCATGTCGCACTTAGTGATGGTATTCAGTGTCCACATTGTCATAGCCACCACACCCGATTACTCAGTGAATTCAGTTCAACCGCTTGCAAGGCGCTGTACAAATGTCAGGAATGCCTGGAGCCGTTTGACTATTTTAAATGTATTTAAGGGCTTAAGCGCACAAGCCATAACAATAAAGCGTGAGATCGCCACAGCTTAAGAAGGATTTTGAAATGAGCCAGTTTATTCCGTTAACCATTAAATCGATTCAGCCTCAGACTGAACAGGCAATTTGCATTGCTTTTGAACTGAGTCCGGAACATGCCGAAAATTTTCAGTATCAGCCGGGCCAACACCTGACCATCCGTCATATGACAGAACAGGAAGAATTGCGCCGTTGCTATTCGATCTGTAGCGATAGTGATGAAGACATGAGTATTGCGATCAAGAAAATTGATCAAGGCCAGTTCTCAACCTGGGCCAATGAAAACCTGAAAGTGGGCGATGTACTGGAAGTGATGCCACCACAAGGTGTGTTTTTCCAGAAAGCGGCCAAGACTGGTGGTAAACATTATCTGGGTTTTGCTGCAGGTAGTGGCATTACACCAATTTTGTCTATTGTCAAAGCAGTGTTGAGCCGTAAGCAAGATGCCACTTTTACTCTGGTTTATGGCAACCGTTCCTGGAAACAGACCATGTTCTCTGAACAGATCATGGACCTGAAAGACCGTTTTAAGGAACGCCTACAACTGATCAATATTTTCTCGCGTGAACTGAATGACAGCGAGATTTTCAATGGCCGTATTGATGCAGAAAAATTGCAACAGCTGTTCCAGGCGGGCCTGATTCCAGCAGAAACCGATCACTGCTTTGCTTGTGGTCCTGAAGAAATGATGAATGCGGTAGAAACCGTATTGCCAACCCTTGGGATCGAACGCAGCAAAATTCACACCGAACGCTTTAATACCGGTACTGCACCAAAAGCCTCTACACAGCAGATCGAAAGCCGTACCGAGGAAAAGGTCAACATCATTCTGGATGGTCGTGAGCTGATCATTGAAGTGTCCAAACAGGATGACAGCATTCTGGATGCGGCTTTACGTGCTGGTGCAGATCTGCCATATGCCTGCAAGGGCGGGGTATGCGCAACCTGTAAATGTAAGGTGCTGCAAGGTGAAGTGGAAATGGCAATCAACTATAGCCTGGAAGAAGAAGAAATCCAGAAAGGTTATGTGCTGAGCTGTCAGGCGCGTCCAACTACTCAAAATGTTCGTCTCAGTTTCGACGAGTAAAGATTTTAAATTAAGCACCATGCAGATAAATGCATGAACGAAATAGAAACTTAAAAGGTGTGTAATGGATTACCAAACAATTATTGTTGAAGAAAAAAATGCAGTGGGCTACCTGACTTTTAATCGTCCTAAACAGCTCAACAGTTTTAATGAAACCATGCATCAGGAAGTATCTTCTGTCGTAAAACGCTGGGCGCAAGATTCAGCAATTCGCGCAGTGGTGATTTCTGCAGAAGGTCGTGGTTTCTGCGCTGGTCAGGACCTGAACGACCGTGTAGTAGATCCAAATGCTGATGCGCCAGATTTAGGTTTATCCATTGAAAAATACTACAACCCGCTGATTAAACTGATTACTGAAATGCCAAAACCGGTGATCTGTGCCGTAAATGGTGTAGCAGCGGGTGCAGGTGCCAATATTGCTCTGGCTTGTGACATCGTGGTAGCAGCGAAATCTGCTTCATTTATTCAGGCCTTCTGCCGTCTCGGTCTGGTGCCAGATTCAGGGGGTACCTGGTTCCTACCACGCCTGGTTGGCCGTGCCCAAGCGATGGGTCTGGCGATGCTGGGTGACAAAATCTCGGCTGAACGTGCACTGCAACTCGGCATGATCTGGCAGGTAGTTGAAGATGATCAGTTAAAAGCAGAAGCTGAAAAAATGGCTGAACATCTGGCGACTCAGCCGACTTATGGTCTATCCCTGATCAAGAAAGCGATTCATGCCGCTGCAGACAATAATCTGGATGAGCAACTGATTCTGGAGCGGGATCTGCAACGTCTGGCGGGCCGTTCTAATGATTATCGTGAGGGCGTTCAGGCCTTTATGCAAAAACGCACACCACAATATAAGGGCTGCTAAATCTGCCGGAGATGGATTTGACTCGGCTCAAAGTTGTTGGATTTTTTCCTTTCAGTTATCGCTTAGCAACTTGGTCGAGTTGAATTATTCCTGACAGGTATGAATATGATACCTATTTGGTCTGATGGTTAGCTAGGTCCTATGTTATATGTAGTAGTACCCTGATAGTAAATGAAATCTGAAAATATAGATTTATGCACTATTTTCTACTCAAGATGTTGATTTTTGAATTATTTTTTATTTTTTTTATTCAAAAAAATGATTTGGATGAATAAGTGGAATTTAATATGTCAGGAATTTACAAATATTAAAAAATATGTATCGTATTTTTGGTGAAGAGTGATACAACCTGGTATATATTGAACTAAGCAGACAGCGCTAGGACAGGCGCAACAAGTATCGCCAACAGACTAAGGGATGGCGAGCTAAGGAACAAGAACGATGGAACATGTTTATATTTTTGACGGTATTCGTACCCCAATTGGTCGTTACGCAGGTGGTTTGAGCAGTATTCGTATTGATGACCTTGCTGCTTTGCCGATCCAGTATTTAAAACAGCAGCATCCTAACCTGCCATGGGCAGAAGTTGATGAAGTGATTTTAGGCTGTGCCAATCAGGCCGGTGAAGATAATCGTAATGTCGCGCGTATGGCAGCACTTTTAGCGGGCCTGCCGGAAAGCGTACCCGCGATTACTGTAAATCGTCTCTGTGCTTCCGGTCTGGATGCGGTCGGCCTGGCAGCACGTGCAATTAAATCGGGTGAAGCGCAATTTGTAGTGGCCGGTGGGGTAGAATCCATGAGCCGTGCGCCATTTGTACAATCTAAGCCAACCACAGCATTTAGCCGTACTCCGGAAATTTATGACACCACCATTGGCTGGCGTTTTATCAATCCAAAATTCAAGGCAGGTTTCGGCGTAGATAGCATGCCGGAAACAGCAGAAAATGTGGCTGAAAAATATCAGATTAATCGTGAAGATCAGGATCTGTTTGCTTATCGTAGCCAGCAAAAAACTGCACAGGCACAGCAGAATGGTATTTTTCAGGCAGAAATCCTGCCAGTGGAAATCAAGGGCGCTAAGGGTTCTACTCGGGTGATTGCTGAAGATGAACATCCACGTGCCGATACTACTTTAGAAAAGTTATCTTCTCTAAAAGCACCATTTCGCAAGGAAGGTGGTTCGGTAACTGCGGGTAATGCGTCTGGTGTCAATGACGGTGCAGCCTGTGTGCTACTGGGTAATAGATATTTCGCAGAACAATATGGACTGAAACCGCTAGTACGGGTGGTAGGAATTGCCAGTGCAGGTGTAGAGCCACGCTATATGGGGATTGGACCAGTACCAGCGATACAGAAAGTATTAAAACAGACAAACTTAAGTCTGGAACAGATGGATGTGATCGAACTGAATGAAGCCTTTGCCGCACAGGCACTTGCAGTGCTACGTGAGCTAGGCCTTCAGGATGATGATCCACGAGTCAATCCAAACGGGGGTGCTATTGCCCTTGGCCATCCACTCGGAATGAGCGGTACACGACTGGTGATTACTGCCATGAAAGAATTACAGCGCAAGCAAGGAAAATATGCCCTTTGTACCATGTGTGTCGGTGTTGGACAGGGTGTCGCACTGATTCTGGAAAATGTGGCTTAAGGACTGAATCAAAAGAGAAATCATCAGCAGTCAGGATGACTGCAGCAGGAGCAAGAATATGAATAACAATGCAATGGAACAGATTGAAACCGCTTCAGTAGATGAATTACGTAGCCTGCAATTGGAACGTATGAAAAAAACACTGCAGCATGCTTATCAGAACAGTACGGTTTACAAGAAAAAGTTTGATGAAGCCGGTGTCCATCCGGATGACTTAAAATCACTGGAAGACCTGGCAAAATTCCCGTTCACCACCAAGCAGGATCTTCGCGAAAACTATCCATTTGGCATGTTTGCTGTGCCTCAGGAGCAGATTGTCCGTGTACATGCTTCTTCAGGTACTACAGGTCAGCCGACTGTAGTCGGTTATACCCAGAATGACATTAATACTTGGTCAGATGTGGTGGCACGCTCGTTACGTGCAGCAGGACTCAGCAGTAAAGATACGATTCAGGTATCTTATGGTTACGGCCTGTTTACTGGTGGTCTAGGTGCACATTATGGTGTAGAACGTCTGGGCGCTACCGTAATTCCAATGTCAGGTGGCCAGACCGACAAGCAGGCCCAGCTGATTCATGATTTCAAGCCAACAGCTTTAATGGTCACTCCATCATACTGTCTGAACATTATTGAATGTCTGGAGAAAAAATTCGGAACTGCCAATGATTGTTCCATCAAGACAGGTATCTTTGGTGCAGAGCCATGGACCAATGAAATGCGCCGTGAAATTGAAGAACGTCTGGGTATTGATGCACTGGATATTTATGGCCTTTCTGAAGTGATGGGGCCGGGTGTGGCGATGGAATGTCTGGAATCCAAAGATGGTCCTACCATCTGGGAAGATCACTTCTATCCTGAAATTATCCATCCGGAAACTGGTGAAGTATTACCTGATGGTGAGCTGGGTGAACTGGTATTTACCACCATTACCAAAGAAGGTATGCCGGTAATTCGTTACCGTACCCGTGATCTGACACGCTTATTGCCAGGTACAGCGCGTACCATGCGTCGTATGGACAAGATTGTCGGTCGCAGTGATGACATGATGATTATTCGTGGCGTGAATGTGTTCCCATCACAAATTGAAGAGCAAATCCTGCATATTCCGCAGCTTATTCCAAATTATCAGATTCAGATTTGTAAACAGGGTCATCTGGATACATTGCATATTCGTACCGAAATGCGTAAAGATAGTGCTATAAATATGACACACCAATTGGCAAATCAGCTGAAAGTACAAATCAAGACCATGGTCGGGATTAGTGTCAGTGTGGAAGTGTTACCGGAAGGTAGCTTGCCACGTTCTGAAGGTAAGGCTCAGCGGGTGTTTGATATCCGAAAGTCCGCTTAAATACGTCTGGATGACAGGCTCAGGTCTGTCATCCGGCTTTAACAAGGTAAATTGAACGTAATGAATCCGAAATTAAAACAAGTAATTGATGATTTCATTCAGAATGAGACCCTCAGTGGAACCTCATTGGTAATGACGATTTTTGGTGACAGTATTTATCACCGCGGGGGAGTCATTAGTCTTGCCAGCCTGATTCAGCTGATGGATGTATTCGGCTTCAATGAGCGTTCTGTGCGTACCGCCGTATTCCGTCTGGTACAAAATGGCTGGCTGAGTTCTGAAAAAATTGGCCGCACCAGTTATTACCGTATTACCGAAAGCAGCCGTCAGCGTTTTATTACCGCAGACCAAAAGATTTACAGCTTCCAGCATAATGAATGGGACCAGAAATGGGATCTGGTTCTACTCAGTTCAGTTGAACTGGAAAATAAACAGACACTGAAAAAAGAACTGGAATGGTTAGGCTTTGCCAATATCGCGACCAATGTCATGGCCTATCCGGGGTGTGATCAGCAGAAACTGCAAAACCTCTTACTGAATAACAAGATGACCGATCAGGTCGTAGTGTTTCGTGCTGAAACTTTACAGCTTTGGCAGGAATCTTATCCAACCATTAAACGCATGGTCGAAACCAATTGGCCAATCCCGGAACTGCATCAGCGTTATGAAAAATTTATTAGCGATTTCCGCGAGTTTTTCTATCTGGTGGAAAATGAAGAGGAACTAGATCCGGTACAAGCCTTTCAGATCCGTATCCTGCTGATCCACCAGTATCGCCGTATTTTATTGAAAGACCCGAATCTGCCATTTGAACTATTGCCAACAGACTGGTTGTCACTGATTGCACGTAACTTAAGTACCAATCTATATCAGGCGGTATTTGCAGCAGGAGATGAGTTTTTCCTGGAGACTGCCCGGACCGCGGAAGGCCTTATGCCACCGGCACATCCACAATTTTATAAACGTTTTGGTGGTTTAAAGCAGCCGGAATTGACCTTTTAATATTTAAAAAAATCATGAATGTAATAGCTCAAGGAGGAGTCTATGCCATGTTATGCGATTGATGGGGTGATTCCTGTCGTCAGCCCTGAAGCTTATGTCCATCCTACGGCTGTGCTGATCGGTGATGTGATCATTGAAGCCGGAGTTTATATTGGTCCGTTCGCTTCGCTGCGGGCCGATTTTGGCCGGATTCATATCCAGAAAAATGCCAATGTCCAAGACTCCTGTACCATCCATGGATTTCCGGACAGTGTGACCTTGGTTGAAGAATATGGCCATGTCGGTCATGGTGCCATTCTGCATGGCTGCGTGGTACGAAAAAATGCCCTGATCGGTATGAATAGTGTGATTCTGGATGAGGCCGAAATCGGGGAGAATGTCATTGTTGGGGCCAACAGTACAGTCAAGGCTAAATTCAAAGTACCAGCAAATAATCTGGTACTTGGCAGTCCGGCGAAAGTAGTTCGTCCCTTAGAGGAAAAAGAAATTGCCTGGAAAAGCCATGGCACCGAGCAATATATCCAGCTCACTGCACGTTGCTTGAATACCATGCAGGAAGTAAAAGCTTTAACCGAAAATTCCGCAGAGCGACGTAGTTATCAGAACTTTAAAGCGGATTATCAAATCAAGCAAAATAGTTAAACTCGCTGATTTTTAAAAAATTTAGATAATTAAAATACGCTAATTTTTTAGTTTTAAAAATTATTGGAAATGAAACCAAATTCCTATTGTCGCCTTTCCGGATCGAGTTAAGCTGTTAGAAAACAGGTCAGGAAAGTGCAGATGGAAAGGCGGGAATTTAAAGACCATTTCTCCCAGCAGTCCCAAGATTATGCCTTGTTTCGCCCGCATTATCCGGACACTTTGGGGAAGATGCTGGCAGAGCTATCAACGAGTACCAAATTGGCTTTAGACGTCGGCTGTGGCTCAGGACAGTTTTCAGAGGTTTTGGCGCATTATTTTGATCAGATCATTGCCATTGATGCGAGTAGCGAACAAATCGCACAGGCCAAACCTCATCCGAGAATTCAATATCATCAGGCCTTAGCCGAAGAAATCCCATGTGTTGACCAGAGTGTAGATCTGATTTCAGTCGCACAAGCTGCCCATTGGCTGGATCTGGACAAGTTCTATGCGGAAGTTCGCCGTATTGCAAAATCCAATGCCATTCTGGCTCTTATTAGTTATGGGGTATTCAGCATTGATGAAGAACATCTGAATCATTATTTCAGACATTTTTATGAAGTGACGATCGCACCCTATTGGGCACCTGAACGTCGCCATGTCGATGAAGGATACAAAAATCTGCCATTTCCATTTCAGGAAATTTCTGTACAGCCGCCGGTATTACAAGTCGAGTGGAACTTTTACCAACTGATAGGCTATATGAGTACCTGGTCAGCCGTAAAAGCAGCCACCCAGGCACTCGGACATAATCCGCTGAATGTACTGGCAGATGCCTTATTGCCAGAATGGGAAGATCCAGAATTGCCCCGGGTGGTGAGTTGGCCGCTATCGCTACGAGTGGGAAGGATAAATCCAGATAAAGGAATGGATAATTAAATAAAAAGCCCAGTCTTAGCTGGGCTTTTATAATACCGATCGAAGATCAATCAGCTTATTTGTTTAACAGCATTTCTAGCACAAATTTGGAACCGATAAAGCCGAGCGCCAGCAGGCCAAACCCAAGCAGGGTAAAGCGCACTGCTTTCTGACCACGCCAGCCAAATTTCCAGTGGCCGATCAGTAATGCACCATAAACTAGCCAGGACACAATACTAAAGGCAGTCTTATGGGCCAGATGCTGGGCAAAGAAATTATCGATGGTAAAGAAGCCAAAACCCAATGCCAGTGTCAGTAAAATGAAACCGGTCATCAGCATATCGAACAATAAAGATTCCATATCCTGATAGGATGGCAACAGATTCACCCAAACCCGACGTTTCTGTTTTTTCTTCAGTTCACGATCCTGAAACCGCAAAATGACGGCCTGAATCGTCGCCATCAATAACACAGCGTATGCAGATAGGGACAAGATAATATGAATATCCAGACCTAGGGAATTTTGTGCAATAACTTTCGCTGGCTGGGTGAAACTGAAACCGAGAATCAGGCCGGTCGCAGCGACGGGAATACCAATCAGGTTTAGCGCAATAATCGGCCGATAGGTACTGTAAATGATGCTTAGCAGCAGCATTAGCCCTGAAGTAAAGGAAAGTAAGGCAAATACATCATAATTCATCCCCATTGGGGTATACATGTCACCTGATAAAACCAAAGCATGCAGTACCAGTCCAACTAAAGCTGTTAAGCCGACAAACCATTGATTTGGAGTACGTTTAGTCATTAAATGAATGAACAGATACCAAAAAGAGGAGGTATAAGCGATTAATGCTAAGATCGTGTAAACCAAGGGTAGGCTAAGCATGTCAAACCTTTTTAAGGGTGATGAATATTCATTTATATAAATTCAGTGCGAACTACAGTATCCTATAGCATTCTATGCATAAATTTTCTATTTTAAGAAACAATTTTTTGCTACTGGCTATTTTAAGCGGATTTTGCAATGTTTGATACCTTAACAGAACGACTCACGCAGAGTTTAAGAAATGTTACTGGCTCAGGGCAGCTAACCGAAGACAATATTAAAGATACGTTACGTGAAGTACGTATGGCACTTCTTGAAGCCGACGTTGCGTTACCTGTAACTCGTGAATTTATCGCGAAAGTTAAGGAAGAAGCATTAGGCCAGGAAGTGATGACTCAGTTATCACCAGGGCAAGCCTTCGTCAAAATCGTCTATGACGAATTGACCAAAATGATGGGCGAGGCCAATGAAAGCCTTGACCTTGCAGCAAAACCACCGGTGGTGGTACTGCTTGCCGGTTTGCAGGGTGCGGGTAAAACCACGACTGCAGCCAAACTTGCGCGCTTCCTGCAAGAGCGTCAAAAGAAAAAAGTAGCTATGGTGTCTGCCGACGTTTATCGTCCGGCTGCGATCAAGCAACTACAGACGGTGGCTGGCGAAGTTGGCGCGATTTTCCTTGAATCGAGTGCTACTGAAAAACCAATCAGTATCGTTAATCGTGCAATTGAACAGGCAAAAATCCAGTTTGCCGATGTACTGATTGTCGATACTGCAGGTCGTCTGCATATCGATGACGATATGATGGAAGAGATTAAAGAGCTGCATGCAGCGATTAATCCGACTGAAACCCTGTTCGTGGTTGATGCCATGACCGGTCAGGATGCGGCAAATACAGCCAAAGCATTTAACGATGCGCTTCCTTTGACGGGTGTGATCCTGACTAAAACTGATGGTGATGCGCGTGGTGGTGCAGCACTGTCTGTTCGTGCGATTACTGGCAAGCCAATCAAGTTCCTCGGTATGGGCGAAAAACTGGATGCTCTTGAGCCATTCCATCCGGAACGTGTGGCACAGCGTATTCTGGGCATGGGTGACGTGCTTTCTTTGGTCGAAGAAGTTGAACGCAAAATCGACAAAGAAAAAGCCGAGAAAATGGCGAAGAAATTGCAAAAAGGCGGTAGCTTCAACTTTGAAGATATGCTGATGCAATTCGAGCAGATGAACAAGATGGGAGGCATGATGGGCTTCCTGGACAAACTTCCAGGCATGAGCAATTCTGGTATTCAAGATGCAATTGCGCAGGCGAATCCTGAAAAGCAAGTGAAGAAAATGGAAGCGATTATCCAGTCGATGACTATCAAGGAGCGCCGTAACCCTGACCTGATGAATCCAAGCCGTAAAAAGCGTATTGCAGCAGGTTGCGGTATGGAAGTCTCAGAAGTCAACAAGCTGATTAAACAGCATGCGCAAATGGCGAAGATGATGAAGAAATTTGCTAATCCGTCGGGTATGGCAAAAATGATGAAATCACTGAGCGGTCTGCAAAAACAGTTTGGCGGTGGCGGTGGTATGGGCCCACTGTTCGGCGGCAACGACAAAAAATAACTATTTTAAATAAAAAAGGCGCGTACAGCGCCTTTTTTATTGTCTGTATTTTCTTTTATATCCAGTTTAAACAAAACAACATTTGCTTACCCAAATTTCTAGAAAAATCAGGCAGACTCGAAAACATTCGAAATAAAATAATACAGAAGGATGTATCTAATGACTCAAGTGATTGTGGTGCATGGCTATACCGCAAGTCCTGAAGAAAACTGGTTTCCATGGATTCAGGAAAAAGCCCAGCAGGAACATGTCAGCTTGAAAGTACTCAGACTTGACCCATCCACTACACCAAAACTGGAGGTCTGGGAACAGCAAATGCGTGAACAGATTGACGGGATTGACGAAAACAGTATTTTTATTGCGCATAGTCTGGGTTGTCTGGCTGCATTACATTATTTAAGTCGCGAATTAAAAAATCAGAGAATCAAACAACTGGTTTTGGTGGCCGGTTTCAATGGCAGACTGGGACGTCTGGAAGAAGTTAATCCGTTCATTGACGCGGCTGAAGTAGATTTTGATTTACTGAAACGTCAGATTGATGAACGTGTAGTGATTTATTCGGAAGGTGATGATCGGGTTCAGCCTGACTTCAGTCTGGAGCAAGCGGAAAGTCTGGATGCAATCGTAGTCTGTGCCGAACATCAAGGGCATTTTATTAATTCGCAAGGCTGTACTGAACTGCCGGAAGTCTGGCGAGTGATTCAGCCTTATCTGATCCAATCTTCCAGTGAATAGGGAGGATGATGAACAGATTGGTTCAATGATGACAGGGTGAAGTTGAATAAGGAATATTGAATTTCATCCGCTAATAAATAATTAAAAACTTAATTTTTTTCGGAGCATTTTGCTCTCAATATAATAAGTACAATGCTATGAAAAATATAACGAAGAAAGTCTATATCGTGCCTGACTATCAGGCGACCTCAAATGACCACTGGTATCCGTGGTTAAGCCGGCAGATCAAAGACGCCGGGTTCGAGGCCAAACGGATCATGCTGGCCAATCCTTTTCAACCCGATCTGGAAGAATGGCAGCACAACCTGAAACTGCAGATTCCACATCTGGATGAGCATAGTTTCATTGTTGCGCATGGCTTGGGTGGCTTAAGTGCTCTAAAGTTTCTCGAAGAACACTATAACCGTACACAGTTGAAAATTGGCGGGCTAATGCTGGTCGCAGCTTTTGATACACCACTGGTGGCCTGGTCGGAACTAAACAAAATGGTGCAGGCAGTAAAGCTAGATCTGAACAATTTATCACTTGGCGCCAAACGTTTTGTAATGCTGCTTTCCAGCAATAATCCTTATGTGCCTGCACCGATTTCACTGCGTTTGGGCCATAGCCTGAATGCACAGATTTTTGAAATCAAAAATGCAGGGCATTTTAACAAGCTGGATGGCTATGCAGATTTTTCAAAGTTGCTCGAGCTGCTCAAACTGTGTTTGGCAAATGATCTGCAAAATGCTGCAGGCCTTTAAGCAATAAATCGGGTTCAATAATAGGCTGAAACCGTTCGAGATGCTGGGCAAAGAGTGCAGCATCTCCACCGGTCAGGATCAGCTGTGCCGGAAAATCTTGCAGTACTTTTTCAATGGTACTGAGCAGACCGAATAAAATGCCATGATGTACGGCATCAATGGTATTGCGCCCAGGACTGAGTTCCTCGAAAGCTGCATCCGGGATTTTAATGCCTTTGGTATTCTGGATCAGGGAATCGCGCTGTAAATACAGATTCGGCAGGATATAACCGCCGAGATGTTTTTGACCTTGGGCAAGATCAATGGTCAGGGCAGTCCCACAGCTAATCACACAGTAATTTTGCTGAGTTGACTTGGCAACGGCCAGCACTTGCAACCAGCGATCGATCCCAAGCTGGGAAGGATCATCATAGCCACAGATCAGACCGGCATAGCGTGCCTGTACCTTGGCAAAAACTACAGGAATGTTCAGGCAGGTCAGAATCGATTGAATTCGGATATTATTCGCTTTATCTAGCACGGAAGAAATTCCGACCTGATGCAAGCCCAAACTCTTAAAATGCTGAATCAGACCAAGAAGTAAGTCGGCAGGGGATTGCAAATGCATTTCCGCAGCATGTTCAATGATCTGGTTCTGCTCCGTAATCCAGTACTTGAGTCGTGTATTGCCGATATCCAACCATAATTTTTTCATTGAGTTATGCCTGATTAGCCGCCGTTTTTAAGACGGAGTTGCCCCTGATAAAATGTCTGCGTACCTGCATCCGCTTCAATAATGACTGCACCATCGTCTTGAATGCCGAGGAAAGTTCCGGAATATTGGCCCTGAATATCAGTAAATTCAACTGTTTGCTGGAAAAATGCAGCATATTGGTTAAACCGTGCCGGCAGATTCTGACTGCCATAATTAAACCATTCCCCCGCTTGCTGAATAGCCAGATATAACTCGGCAATCAGATCCACGCGTGAAGCATGCTGTAGTCCCAATTCAGTCAGAGAAGTCACCTGCTGGTCTGGAATGCTTTCCGTGAGTGGACTGACATTGATCCCGACACCAACCACCACCTGTTGGGTCGAAATCGGTTCAATCAGAATGCCGCCCCATTTCCCCTGCAGGCTGTACAGGTCATTGGGCCATTTCACTTGCAAGTCCAGTCCTTTTAGACTTGGCATTTGCAGGATATTTAACGCAATTTCCAGCGCCAGACGACCATCGATTGCTTTTTGTGTATGCAGCAATGTGCTTAAATAGATGTTCCCCTCAGGAGAAATCCACTGACGTTGACGCTGTCCACGTCCTTGGGTTTGCACGCGGCTACACACCAGTACCTGTTGTACCCCTTTGGTTGCCAGTTCCCGGACATCGTCATTGGTCGATGTGGTAATGGGCTTGATCAGCAACACTTCAGGAAGCTGGCCTGCTTGACTTAAACGTTGCTGCAGTTCGCGAGTTTCTACATCCATTTGAATCTAAACGTGGTAAATGTCGTTATGGAGTTAATCATATATTTATTGATTGGTGCAATTGCAGGATTTGCCGCAGGCCTGTTTGGCGTGGGTGGTGGCCTGATTATCGTGCCAATTCTGTACATTGTTTTTACCCAGCTCCAGTACGATCCAAGCGTGATTATGCATATGGCAGTCGGAACTTCTCTGGCCACAATTATTGTGACCTCAATCAGTTCGGTGATGGCACATCACCAAAGAGGAGCAGTGTTATGGGATGTAGTGCGTAATCTGGCACCTGGCCTGGTCATTGGCTCATTCTTGGGAGCTGGTATTGCAGATTATTTATCGGGCCAAGGTCTGCAATTGCTGATTGGCTTCTTTGCAGTCTGGATTGCATTCAGAATGTTTAGAGGCGTGCATTATCAGGTTGATCCGAATCAGAAATTGCCTTCAGCCGCATTACAGTTGGCAGCGGGTGGTGGCATTGGCGTGGCATCGGCCATATTCGGGATTGGTGGCGGCAGTTTGACTGTGCCTTTCCTGAATCGTTGTGGTGTCGTCATCCAGAAAGCAGTAGCCACTTCTGCTGCCTGCGGTTTGCCGATCGCAGTGGCTGGTGCCTTAGGTTTTATCTGGTTTGGTCAGAAAGCTGAAGTCGAAGTACCAAATACGATTGGTTATATTCATATTTATGCGTTTATTGGTATTAGTGTGATGAGTTTTATCACTGCAAAATTTGGTGCAAAAGTGGCGCATTTATTATCACCAGTTCTATTAAAAAAATGTTTTGCGGCCTTATTGACTACAGTTGGTCTGTATTTTATCTATCAAGGCTTTACTGCCTGAACTACTCATTTTTTATCAGCTAAATTTTTTGAGGAGAATGGGTCACTATTCTCCTTTTTCTTTGACTGGGTTGGCTGTATAGACACAAGATTGTCTGACAATGTCAAAGTATTTTCTGCAAAAAAGCCGTTTAATAACTGAAAAGTCATCCAGAATGACTGCACTTGCATCAATAAAAATAAGACAGGAACAGTATGCAACAACAAGAAGCACACAGTTTGTCTGAACAGATTGCCAAGCATATCAGTGAACAGATTATCCGGGGTGAACTGGTTGAAGGCGAACGCATCCAGGAACTCAGAATTGCATCGGAACTTGACGTCAGTCGGGGATCAGTCCGTGAAGCCTTGCTCTTGCTTGAACGTACCCAGCTGATTGAAATCTTCCCGCGTCGTGGCGCCATTGTTTCGGAAATGTCGGCCATGCAGGTTCGTGCCCTGTTTGACCTGACCTCTTTATTGCTGGGGCAGATGGTACATCGCATGGCAGAGACCTGGCGCAGTCATGAGGCAGAGCGCATTCAGCTACTATTAGAACAATTGGAAGCCGAAACCCGCCAAGGCCATACCGAAAAGTTTTATGATTTGATCTTTCAGGGAATGGCCCAGCAACAGGAGATGGTCGGTAATCTTTACCTGATGCGCTACTATCAGGAACTATTACCATCTTTACGCCGTAGCTATTTTCTGACCCTGAATATTTCAAGACGTGAGCTACAGGAATCTTTTGAATTATTTAAACTGGTGACGGAAGCGATTTTAATTCGTAAATCCCATCAGGCGACGTTATTTATGGAAGATTTTTGTCGACACTTGCGCAACCTTGTGTTGGAATCTCTGACACGGATGAAACAAATTGAACTCGCGTGGGCCAGACGCTCACGACGTTAAATCAGGACACTATGCGTTTAAGCAGTTTAAAACTTTCAGGCTTCAAATCTTTTGCTGACAGTACCACCTTACACTTCAAGGATAACCGGACTGCAGTGGTGGGACCCAATGGTTGTGGTAAATCAAATGTGATTGATGCCATACGCTGGGTGATGGGTGAGTCCAGTGCGCGCCAACTACGTGGTGGCAGCATGCAGGATGTGATTTTTACCGGAACAGCCAAGCGCAAACCGGTGGGCATCGCCAGTGTAGAACTGCGTTTTGATAATACTTATGGCAAGCTGGGCGGTGCGTATAATGCCTATAATGAGCTGGCAGTGCGTCGTCAGGTCAACCGTGATGGCAAGTCTGAATATTTCCTGAATGGCACTAAATGCCGACGTCGTGATATTACCGATATTTTCTTGGGAACCGGTCTGGGGCCGCGTTCTTATGCAATTATTGAACAGGGCATGATTAACCGTCTGGTAGATGCCAAGCCGGAAGAAATGCGGGTTTTTATTGAAGAAGCTGCCGGGGTTTCCCGTTATCAGGCACGTCGCCGCGAGACCATGCTGCATCTGGATCACACGACGCAGAACCTGTCGCGTCTGGAAGATATTGCCTCTGAACTCAAGTCTCAGCTTAAAACCTTGAAACGCCAGTCAGA
This sequence comes from Acinetobacter sp. YH12043, assembly GCF_013419915.1. Lineage (NCBI taxonomy): Bacteria > Pseudomonadati > Pseudomonadota > Gammaproteobacteria > Moraxellales > Moraxellaceae > Acinetobacter > Acinetobacter sp. YH12043. Next base: position 66,738 of record NZ_VOZD01000010.1, on the reverse strand, counting down.
AACTGCCATTCAATATAAGGAACTGGAAGGCCAGATCCGTACCATCAAGATTGAAATCCTGTCGTTCCAGTGTGAGCAGAGCCAGCGTCTGCAAGAAGAATATACTGTGCAGATGAATACGCTGGGCGAGAATTTTAAGCTGGTACGTTCTGAATTGACTACTGTTGAGCATGATCTGGGAGCGACCAGTGAACTGTTCCAGCGCTTGATTCAACAGTCCACACCGCTACAAACTGAATGGCAACAGGCTGAGAAAAAGCTCAGCGAACTGGAAATGACCCTGCAGCAAAAGCAGTCCTTATTGCAGCAGAACTCAAGCAGTCTGGTGAAGCTGGAAGAACAAAAAGCACAAACCAAAGAACGTTTACAGCTGATTGAATTGCAACTGGACACCCTGCATCAACAACTCGAAGATCAGACTGCACAATTGCAGAAGCAGGAAGGTCAAAGTCAGGAACAAAACCAGGGTCTGACTGATCTGAAATCCCAGCAAGGCACAATTGCTGCCCAGTTTGCTCAAATTAAAACCCAGGTTGAGCAACAGCAACAACGTAAACAGCAAATGCTGGCGCAAAGTGAACAGCTGGCTAAAAATATTGTCCGGATTGAACAGCAAAAAGAAACCTTGCAACAGCAGGCAGCACAAATTCAGCAGCAGGCGCAGCAAGATGAGCTGGAACAGTATCAGACTGATAGAGCTGAAACTGAACAGCAAATCACTGGCTTTGAGGCTCAGCTCAAAACACTGAAAACTGAGCTTGAGCAGCTACAGGCAGAACAGGCAAGCCAGCAGCAATTGCTCATGCAGCTGAAATCAGAAATTCAGGTGCTGCAATCAGAACGCAAAAACCTGAGCCAGTTACTGACCAAAGCCAATCCAAACGCCAAAGCGGATGCGGTGCAGTTAATGCAAGTGCTGAAGCTGAATCCACAGGCCAAAGCTTATGCCAGTTTGATTGAAAAGTTCCTGGCGAAATGGCTTTCTGCACAAGTATTAGAAGAAACTGAGCATTTTCTGGAAAATAGTGCACGCCAGCTCAAAGCTCAGACGACACAGGATAATATTCAGCTTGATGGACTCCCTTGTTTAGCAGACTGGATTGAAGCACCTCAATATTCGCTCTGGCAACAGGTGGCCGTAGCTGAGAACTTTAAACAGGCGCTTGGTTTACAAACGCAGTTGCATACAGGCCAGTCGATCTTAAGTCTGGATGGCTATCATGTCGGTCCCGACTGGATGATTGCACTGGATTATGATGAAGCCAGTCAGGCGGGACAAGGGGCACTGAGTCATCGTATCCGTCTGGATGAAATCGAGCAGCAACTGGCTCAGCTTGAACCGAAATTCGCAGATCTAGAGCAACAGCTTCCTGAACTCACTGCTCAAGTAAAAGCTTTGCAAAGCCAGATTCAAAGCATCAATGAGCAGCAGAAGCAGGCACAAAAGCAGTTACAACAGCTTGATCTGAACATTGCCAAAGTTCAGAGTGCGACGCAGGCCTTTGCGGTACAGAAACAGCAATTGCAGAACCAGTTACAGCAACTGGATGAGCAGCTGGAAGAAGATGCGATGCAGAAAGATGATCTGGAAATTGATCTGCATGCACTGAATCTGAAACTGGAACAGGCACTGCCCAACTACAAGACCTTGCAATTTCAGTTGGAAGAACTCAATGCTCAACTTGAAGACTCACAGCTAGTCACTCAGCAGGCGCAGCAGGAATTAGAAGTACTGCGCCGTCAAACAGTACAAAGCCAGCAGCAGGCTGAACTGCTAGAAAAAGACCAGCTGTTTTTAAAAGAACAATATCAGCAGATTATTGCGCAAATAGAACAGGCTAAAAAGTTTGTTGATCCGGTACAGCTGGAATTGCCTGCTTTACAGAGCCAGTTTAATGAACAGGCGCTGATTACGGAAAAACTGCAAAAAACCTGGGCAGACTGGCAGATCGAGCTGAATCAGATCCAGAGCAAGCAGCAGCACCTGACTGAGCAGCGCCATACTTTCCAGCAGCAGGATGAACAACTGCGTACTGAACTTGAAGCCAAACGTCTGGCTTGGCAAGCTGCCAGATCTGATTTACAGCATTATTCAGAACAACTGAAAGAGTTGAATAGTGAAGTAATTTCAGGGCTGAATATTGATGTAAAAGTACATCAGGCCAAACTAGAAAAAGCCCAGGCTCAATTCGATAAACTGGGTGCGGTGAATCTGGCAGCTTCTGAAGAGTATGAAGAAGTTTCGAAACGTTATGACGAACTCAGCCATCAGATTCAGGATCTGGAAAATACCGTTGAACAGCTGCAGGCAGCAATGAAAAGTATTGATCAGGAAACCCGTAAGCTGTTTATGAATACCTTCGATCAGGTCAATGCCGAGCTACAAAACCTGTTCCCGAAAGTATTTGAGGGCGGTGAAGCGAGTTTAAGTCTTGAAGATGGATGGCAATCGGGTGTAAAACTGATGGCACGCCCACCAGGGAAGCGCAATAGCTCACTGGCATTGCTTTCTGGTGGTGAAAAGGCTTTAACCGCATTAGCACTGGTCTTTGCAATTTTCCGACTAAATCCGGCACCGTTCTGTGTATTGGACGAAGTGGATGCACCGCTGGACGATGCCAATGTGGGACGTTTTTGTAATTTAGTCAAAGAGCTTTCTGAACAAGTGCAATTTATTTATATTACCCATAACAAACTTGCAATGATGATGGCGACTGATCTTTTAGGTGTAACCATGCCTGAACCGGGAACCTCAAAATTAGTGACAGTAAATTTGGAACAGGCAAAAGAATACGGCTTAGCTGCGGAGGTATAACATGGAAATCACCACAATTATCGGGATTGTTATTGCAATTGTGATTATGCTATTCGGCATAAGACTGATCTTGAAAAAACCTGCGGAGGCTGTACCGTCACTGGATGCGGATCTTCATATTGATCCTGACAGCCAGACTCCGGTTATTCCGAGGCATGTACGTTCTCAACTGTCTAAAACCGAAAGTCCGGCAGCTGCACGTGTTGAACCGAGTCTGAATGAAGAAGTGGTAGACAACATTGCACCTGAGACAGAACAAAAAGAAGCAGTCAAAGTAGAGCCAACTTTGACTGAAACCGCCCAGCCAGAAACCAAAGCAGCAAGTCCGCTCGATACACAGGTGGTTGCAGAGGAAGCAGCCAAAACAGAAGAAAACACTACGTCAGCTGAACAAGAAAACAAGCCTGAAACAGTAGAAGTAGCAGAAGAAGAAAAAGAGCCTAAAGCCGCTGAATTTAGCCTGAATAGTAATATTGAAAAAGCTGAAATTTCTGACTTTAATGATGAAAGCAGTATTCTGGATGCACATCTCCATGAGCAAAAAATTGTGGATGAAGAATGTTCGCTAGCCAATGCTGAAACGATTATTTCATTGCATGTTTATCCACAAGGCCGTGCACTGTCAGGTGAAAAAACCTTGAAAGTTTTACTGAAATATGGCCTGCGTTATGGTGAGTTGGCATGTTTCCATCGTTATAGTGAAGATGGCTCGAAACTGCTATTTTCGGTGTTGCGTATGGCGGATACCGGTATGGAAGGTTTTGACCTAGAAACTTTGTCGACTGAAGAAGTCAAAGGTCTGGCGTTCTTCTTGGCTTTACCGCATAGCGATGTACAGAATGCCTTCGATACCATGGACAGCATTTCACGTCTGATTGCGCGTGAAGTGGATGGTCTGGTCTATGATCAGAACCAGCAGGAAATGACCCCGCAATTACGTGAATTCTGGCGTCATCAGGCGATTGACTATCGTGCTGGACAGACTGCAGAAGTTTAATATTCCAATATTGAATCTGCAAAATCCGATTTTTATAATAGCGAAAAGCTGAATATTGTATAGGGCGGATTTTCCGCCCTTTTTTATGGTGAAATTATGACCCAAGATGCCACTGTCATTGCGCAAATGCGTCAATTGATTCAACTGCTTGCTAAGCATAATCATGCTTATTATGTGATGGATCAACCTACGATTGAAGACAGTGAATATGATCAGCTCTTTCATCAGCTCAAAGCCTTAGAAGAACAATATCCACATTTACAACAGCCAGACACGCCGACAGTTAAAGTAGGCGGTCAGGCACTTTCCAAATTTCTGACTGTAACGCATGCAGTGCCAATGCTGTCTTTGGGCAACGTGTTCAATCAGGATGACCTGTTTGCTTTCGCACGCCGTATTGAAGAACGCTTACCCAATCAAAAGATCGAATACGATGTTGAGCTGAAATTTGACGGTCTGGCAATTTCCCTCTGGTATGAACATGGCGTACTGGTTCGTGGTGTCACCCGTGGTGATGGGGAAACTGGAGAAGATATTACCCAGAATGTCAAAACCATCCGTAACCTGCCGAAATTTCTGTCTCCAGTGAATGGCGTGATTCCAGAATTACTGGAAGTGCGTGGCGAAGTGCTAATGCCGAAATCCGGCTTTGAACGCCTGAATGCGGCCAATGCAGCGAAAGGTGAAAAAACCTTTGCCAATCCACGTAACGCCGCGGCCGGCAGTTTACGCCAGCTTGATCCGAATATTGCAGCTTCTCGACCTTTGGCTTTTTATGCTTATGGAATTGCCCAGTGTGTTCCTCATCATGGTCAAACCACAATGTCAGGCAGTCTGGAATGGCTACAGCAGTTTGGCTTTGCTGTTGGTGAGCGGCATTTTATCTGCAGTAGCATCCAGGAAGTGCAAAAGGTTTACGAGCAGATCATTGAAGAACGTTCAAAGCTTAGTGTCGAAATCGATGGTATGGTCATTAAGGTCAATGACCTTAAACAGCAACAAAAACTGGGTTTCTTGAGCCGTGAACCACGTTGGGCAACGGCTTATAAATTCCCGGCAGTGGCTGCATTGACCACTGTTGAAAATATTGACTGGCAAGTGGGTCGTACCGGGACTCTAACGCCTGTAGCACGGTTGAATCCGGTTGCAGTGGGTGGTGTAACCGTTTCCAATGTAACGCTGCATAATATTGGTGAAATTCACCGTCTGGATGTAAGAATTGGGGATACCGTCAGTGTCTATCGTAGTGGTGACGTGATTCCTAAGGTAGAAAAAGTCTGGCCAGAATTCCGTCCTGCCAATGCGGTAGAAGTGCATTTACCTGAGAATTGTCCGGTGTGCGGTTCTCCAGTCGTTATGCCAGAAGGTGAAGCCTTGGCACGCTGTTCAGGTGAACTGTATTGTGCGGCGCAGCGTATCGAGACCATCCGTCACTTTGTTTCGCGTAAGGCTATGGATATCGAAGGTCTGGGCGATCGCTGGGTGGAGTCACTGTTACATCTCAATCTTTTGAAAGATGTGTCGGATATTTATCACTTGCATGAGCATCGTGAGCAATTACTGCAAATCGAAAAAATGGGTGAAAAGTCCGTTCAAAATCTCATTGATTCGATTGAGAACAGCAAGAAAACTACATTGGCAGCGTTTATTTATGCGCTCGGGATTCGTGGCGTAGGTGAAACGACAGCACGTATGCTGGCCAATACTTTCCAGACTCTCGACGCTTTACGTAGTGCTGATGTAGACGCTTTAAAAAAAACACCGGATGTTGGTGATATTACCGCAGAATGGATTGTTGATTTCTTCCAGGCACCGCATAACCTGGAAGTATTGGATCGCTTGTTGGCTGCCGGTATTCATTGGGATGCGCCAATTGCACCAACGCGCCAACCACTGAATGGTGAAAGCTGGGTAGTGACTGGAACTTTAAGTTCTATGGGACGTGATGAAGCGACGCAATTACTGCAAGCATTAGGTGCACGGGTCAGTGGCAGTGTCTCTAGCAAGACCAAATGCGTGGTGGCGGGTGAAAAAGCCGGTTCTAAGCTCGATAAAGCAGAAAAACTCGGTGTGCCCGTGATCAATGAAGCGCAATTTATTGCTTTGATGAAGGAGCATGGGCAAATCGAAGAATAATTAGCTCTAAACAATGACTCAAATAAAAAAGACACCCAGGATGATGAATCTTAAGGTGTCTTTTTTATTGCTAGTTCAAAACTATAGGTGAATGAGAGGGGAGGATAGACAAATACAAGGACGGGTTCGGTAATGTAAGTTGAATTCACGTACAATAGATTCATTTGCAGGTATAGATCCTGCCTGATTGATTCTGTTCTCCCTTTGATGATTGGCATACACATGGCGCAAGCAAAGAAATCTTTTCCGCAACAAAAATCGCAATTACATGCACGAAATCTGCATCGCAGTCGTTACGATTTTCCTCAGCTCATCCTGAGTTGTCCGGAACTAGCACCTTTTGTCAGCCCGAATCAATACAACGATCTTTCAGTCAATTTTTCTGATCCACTGGCTGTGAAAATGCTCAATAAAGCATTGCTCAAGCATTTTTACGGCATTCAATATTGGGATATTCCTCAAGATTATCTTTGCCCACCGATTCCGGGTAGAGCCGACTATATTCACTATTTGGCTGACCTGTTAAGTCTCAATAATAACGGTCAGATTCCAACAGGACACGCCGTTCACGTATTAGATATTGGGGTAGGGGCGAACTGTATTTATCCGATCATTGGGCATCGTAGTTATGGTTGGAAATTTGTTGGCTCAGACATTCATTCGGCATCGGTTAAAAGTGCTCAATTTATTGTGGAGGCAAATCCAAATCTCAGGAAGGGGATTCAGATTCGATTGCAAAAGACACCGAGCAATATTTTCAAAGGTGTGATTAAACCTTCAGATCGTTTTGATTTGACCCTGTGTAACCCACCATTTCATGCTTCACAAGATGAGGCAAATGCCACAGCAACGCAAAAATTACGCAAACTTGGCAAACCGGTTGATCGGTCTAAAGTGGTGTTAAACTTTGGTGGACAAAAGAACGAGCTGTGGTGTGACGGTGGAGAAGAACGCTTTGTTTGCCAAATGGTACAAGAGAGCACACAGTTTGCTGAGCAATGTCTTTGGTTTAGTACACTGGTTTCTAAGAAAACCACATTGCCTATGCTGTTAAATACCTTGCGTAAGTGCGGTGCAGTGGATGTAAAAACTATTAAAATGACGCAGGGGCAAAAAGAGAGTCGTTTTGTGGCTTGGACTTTTCTAGATACAAAGCAACAGCAAGCGTGGAAAAATGCGCGTTGGACTTCTGCTTAGCTTGTTTTTATGCAGGAATAGTGAGCTTGTGGGCGCATAAGTCGGTGTAGTAGCTCAAATTTAATCTGACAGACACCATAAAAAATCGGTCACTGTCAGATCAGGTTTGAGCTCGTACAATTAAGGAATATATTTCTTCACCACACCGTCATCCAGCAATTGCTGGAAATGTTCGACCAAGCTTTCTTTTACTGGACGATATTCCAGACCGAGTTCATCCTTACTTTTTTGGGCATTAAAGAAAATTGGATAACCCATATTGAGTTCAACAAATTTACGGCTAAAGCCTGCCAGAGGACCAAAAATCTTGAAGGCCGTTTTTGGCAACTGGTTGCGTGGAAACGGGAATTTAGGACCAAACGCTTCACGCAGGATTTTACCCATTTCTAGCAGGCTCAAAGTCTCACTACAGATAATATAACGGCCATGCGCTTCCGGATTAAATGCAGCACGGATATGGGCTTCCGCAACATCTTGAACATCCACCACACCATTCCACATTGGTGGAACACCCAGCAAGGTCATGCCATTGGCAAACTGTTGCAGAACTTCCACACTGCCTGATTGAGTATTAGGCGTTAAGGATTCCCCAAAGACCAGTGCCGGATTGATACAGATCAGATCCCAGCGATCCTGCGCTTCCGCCATTTCCCAAGCTTTGCGTTCTGCCATGACTTTGGAATATGGATAAGGCTGATGGGTTTCTGAACTGGTGGTATTCCAGTGAGATTCATCAAAACTGGTGTGCTCGGTTTGCAAAATATCAATCGCATCGCCATACGTTGAGGCAATACTTGAGGTGACAATCACACGTTTGACAGATTCAGTTTTATTGACGCTATTCAGCACATTTTGCGTACCCAGAATTGCCGGTTCAATAATGTCTTTGAGCGCATCTTTATAATTGGTGACCACAAAAGGCGAGGCCATATGAAAGACAATTTCACAACCTTCCATGGCCGCATCAAAAGAACCGGGCTTGAGCAGGTTAGCTTCAAACAGCTTTAAGGTCCCCGGGCTGCTGTCTGCAATTTGTTCAAGGTGTGTATAACTCTGGGTTTTATTCAGGTCACGTACAGTGGCGTGTACGGTATAACCTTGTTTTAAAAGTTTCTGGATCACCCAACTGGCGATATAGCCAGATGCGCCGGTGACCAGAACAGGTGCTGTGCTATGTTGTAATGTCATATTTAAACCGTTGTTGTTTTGACTTCTTTCATCGTAGGCACAATTATGCATGAACCAGGCCAAACAGGTGAGTCCAAGATAAAAATAAGCAACAAGATAAGTGCTTATTAATATTTACAAAAATTAACGTTTGAATATTCCAGCTTGCTAGAATGAATAAAAACGGAACGAAAAATGCAAGATGTTGTTTTATAAATGGGATTTGGCCGAACAGAGAGCGTAAATGCAAGTGCTTCTCATTTTAATTATATAAAAATCAGACATTTACCATAATTTTGCTTTTGCAAATCAAACATCTTTTCTCCATAATAAGATGATAAAAGCAGGGAGTAATTCAAATGCGCGGTAATCCAGAAGTCGTAGATTATTTAAATATGCTGATCGGTGGCGAACTGGCTGCTCGTGATCAATACCTGATTCACTCTCGTATGTATGAAGATTGGGGTCTGACGAAAATCTTTGAACGCATCGACCATGAAATGCAGGAAGAAGCACAGCATGCAGATGCCCTGATCCGTCGTGTCCTTTTTCTTGAAGGTACGCCAAATATGCAGCGTGATGACATCGAAGTTGGTGAAGATGTGGTGACCTGCCTGAAAGCTGACCTGAAGCTTGAGTATCATGTCCGTGAAAAGCTGGCTCAAGGGGTCAAACTTTGTGAAGAGAAGGGCGATTATGTGACCCGTGACATGCTGCGCCAGCAAATGTCGGATACGGAAGAAGATCATACTTACTGGTTAGAAAAACAGTTACGTTTGATCGAGCTGATTGGTCTACAAAACTATATCCAGTCACAAATGTAAGATATTGAATAATAAAAAAACCCAGCAGATGCTGGGTTTTTTGATTCTATAGACTTAAGAATTGTTGTTACTGACAATTCCGATTTTTTTCACTTCCAGACGCTGAGCCGCAGCCATCACCATCGCGATATGCTTGTATTCAGTTGCACGATCAGCCTTGATTTTAATCTGATCCTGATCGGCTTTTTGCGCCACGGTCTTGAATAAGGCTTCTAGCGCTTGAGCATTGGCCACTGGCTGATCATTCCAGAAGATTTGGCCTTGAGCATCGAGACGTAAATTCACAATCTCTGGCGGTTTTTCCTCAGTTGGTGGTGGTGTACCATTCGGCAGGTTGATATTAATCGAATTATTCGGCAATGGAATAGTGATAATAAACATAATCAGCAAGACCAGCATGACATCAATCAATGGTGTCATGTTGACGTCCAGCATTACATCATCATCCTGATTTGAGCCAACATTCATTCCCATAACTGGATTCTCCCTCAATCTTAAGGTGAAGCGGGCGGGGTCGTGACAAATGCAATCTTGCCAATACCTGCTTGCTGGGTAGTACTGATGACCTGATCAATCGCTTCAAAAGCTGTTCTTTGATCACCGCGAATATGCACCTCAGGCTGAGGACGTTTCTGGGCTTCTGCCTGTAAACGGGTCAGTAAAATTGCCTTGTCCGGAATATAGGATTCATTCCAGAAAATATCGCCATTTTTATTGACTGCCAGCTGGATATTTTCCGGCTTGGTTTCATACGGGACATTACGTTCTTCAGGCAGATCGACCGGTACGGTATGAATTGCAACCGGTACTGTAATCAGAAAAATAATCAGCAGTACCAGCATCACATCAACCAGAGGCGTGGTATTAATGGTACCAATGACCTCATCATCGCTGTCGTTTGAATTGACCATCATTCCCATGGTTGACCCCCATTTTTATTTTGTGTCGCGGTGAACAGGATTGTTTGAGCTGATTTCGCCGCTTAGTAGTACAGCATGCAGATCAGAACCGAAGGTACGAACTTCTTCCATTACAGCTTTATTACGGCGAGTTAACCAGTTGTAACCAAGTACTGCCGGAACTGCCACAGCCAGACCGATTGCAGTCATGATCAGTGCTTCACCGACCGGACCAGCAACTTTATCGATTGATGCCTGTCCTGAAATACCAATTGCAGTCAGTGCATGGTAAATACCCCAAACGGTACCAAACAGACCTACGAAAGGTGCTGTAGAACCGACTGTAGCAAGGAAGGCCAGACCGCCACTCAGATGGTTCTGGATTTTGTCGATTGCACGTGAAATTGAAATGGTGACCCAGGTATTGAAGTCAATACGCTCAAGTAATGTACCGCCATGATTTTTGGTTGACTTAATCCCTTTTTCCGCAATAAAACGGTAGACGCTGGCTTCATCCAGGTTCTCGGTGGCATTATCCAGAGAAGAAGATTCCCAGAAAGTATTTTCAGCTTGCTTAGCCTGTTTGCGAATCTTGCCTTGTTGTAGGCATTTGCTGATCATGATGTACCAGGTGCCGATCGACATGACAACCAGAATAAACAAAGTGATTTTCGAAACAATATCACCTTCTTTCCACATGGCTTCTAGGCCATAAGGATTGTATCCAGCTTTTTCATCACTAGCTTCATCAGGCAGTGGGGGCGGGGTTGGTGTGGCCGCTGTTGCAGGTGTTGTTACCGCTGTTTCAGTGACAGCACTGGTATTTGGTGTAGCGGACTGTTCTGCAAAAATTGTTTGCAGAGGTAATAAAGTGCTCATGGCAATTACACCGGCAGCAGTCATGTTTTTTAAAGGTTTTAGTGATTTTTTCATCATGGATCTCCTGATTTTTTTCTTTATCTGTTGTATCTGTTAGTCAAGGACAAATTCATAGGGAATGTCATACCAAGATTCTTGCGGTTCGCCATTTTTCATTGCCGGCTTGAAAGTACATAAACTGAAGGCCTTGGATGCTGCACGATCCAGCGCACGACTACCGCTCGACTTTTTCACCTTCGCATCCTGGACCTTGCCGGAGGTATTTACATATACAGAGATCAGGACTTCACCTTGCTCTTCATTCATCAGTGCATCACGTGGATAGTCTGGGCGTTTACATCCTGCTTCACCTTGTGAAACACCACGAGTTACGCCAGCGGGTGGAGGAGCTGGGGCTGGAGCGGCTGCGACTACTGGAGCCGGTGCTGCTACCGGACTTGGTGAAGGACTCGCTGCAACGGGAGTAGGTACTGCAACAGTTGTCGGTTGGGTTGGCGTTGGAAGCGTTTTCTGTACAGGAACTACTTTTTCAACCGGTTTCACCTCAGGCACTTGTGCCACTTTTTCCACGATTTTTGGTGGTTCAGGTGGAGTTTCTTTTGGTGGCTCAGGTTCAGGCGGCTTAATATCTTGAATAATCATTAGTTCAACCGGCTGTTCTGTCGGTTTAATAATGTCTTTTGCCATACCAGCCATGAGTACTAGGCCAACCAGGATATGCAAAAAAACAACGACCCCAATACCAGTCAGTTTTTTGGCGGAGTTTTTTTCTAAGTCTTCAAACTTTGTGCCCATCATGACTCCTAGAATTTAAGACAAACAGGAAATAGTGCACTGATGAGAAAATTGTTTTTAGTTACAGGCAGCATTATTTTTTGTTTGGCTAAAATTAAACGGGGAAAACCGCAAACACCGCTTGGCAGCAGTGTTTGCGAAGTAATTAATTAAAAGAATTTATAGGTACCACGTAGGAAGTAGGTACGGCCCATTGGATCACCGTGACGAGGGTCATAGCCATATTGAGCATTGTTAGTTGCATCAGAAGCAGGTGGTTCTGCATCAAACATGTTGCGAATACCTGCAGTTAGCTCTAAATTCTTGAATCCGCTATAGGTGCCTGCAAAGTTATAAAGCGTATAGGCACTTACATCACGTTCTTGAGAAAAGTCTTCATAACCACGGATATATTGTTGTTCTAGTCTCATTTTCCAGTCTTCATAAGACCAGTTGATATTGGCAATATGTCTCCAGCGGACGACTGCAGGATCATCATAGATGCCGACGAGCCCTTCCCATTCACCGTTTGGTTCTTCTTGCTCATCCATTTTGATGACATAGGTACCATCAATCCCAAAACCAAAACGGCCTGTTGCTGTCATTGGGCTTAAGTAGTTCAGGCTGAGGTCAATCCCTTCAGTTTTTAATCCACCCATATTTTGTAGAGTTGTATTTAAATACTGGATACGACCATCTGGAGCGTAAACGATCAGATTGCCATAGCGATCAAGGTCATTAAAAATGTCATTAGGAGTAACTGAGCTGACTAAACCTTCAATATCAATATTGTAGTAATCAGCGGTGAATACCAGATTCTTGATTGGTTCATATACGAATCCGGCTGTAAAAGAGGTTGATTCTTCTGGCTGTAAGTCTGGGTTACCACCTTGTTTACGCTTGAACTGCATACCACATTGGTCTGCAAATTGGGTGCTGGTCGGTTGACCGTTAGCATCACAAAAACGTGGGTTATTGAAGTTAGTGCTAGTATTGGTTTCACTTTGTAAAGAGTTGATTTCCCACATACTTGGGGCGCGGAATCCAGTACTATAAGAACTACGGAACATTAACTCTTTAACCGGTTCCCAACGTAGGGATACTTTTGGATTGAAAGTATCACCAAAGTCACTATAGTCATCATAACGTGCCGCAAGTTGAGCTTCTAGAGTCGGCAAGATCGGTACATGTAATTCAGTAAACACCGCAGTAATATCACGGTCACCTGAACTTGACGGTTTATTTGGATCAATACCAGAACCTGGAACCTGGCGAACAAGATCGGCATTCACCTTGGCTTCCCAGTCCTGAGTGGTGTAGCTACCACCCAAGGCAAATCCAACTTCACCTGCAGGTAGTTCATAGATTGGACGGCTGACAGTGAAATCTATAGTGGTAGAATCCAGACTTGCCATATTTGTTGGACCTGCCACATCAAAAGTAGACCATTTCCCAGCATCTGCAGCGGCCTGAGGACCAAATGGGTTTAAGGTGCCATCATTAAGTGCGGCTTGAACCAAACTTTGATTCAGGTAACCACTGACAAAATTATCAGTTGCTTCACTTTTGGCATAAGTAACGCCACCATTTACATCCCAACCGTAGACTTCACCTTCAATCCCTGCAAAAAAGCGGTTTGATTCATTTTCTGATTGAGAAACACGGTTACCTGATTGTGAACGTAAATAAAGTGCTGCTCTTGGATCTACCAGACCAGCGATGTCTGGTGTAATGCCGTTGCCTGGATAATATTTGCTGGTATTTGGAATAGAAAGACTACCTCCCCATACATCAGGTGCTATCGAGGTTTTTACTTTACTTTCAGTATAAATATATTCAGCAACCGCATTTAATGAATCGGTTAATTTGAAGGTACCTTTACCTAGAGCTGAAAAAGTTTCTTCTTCTGGAGTAATACCAATGAGTGCTTGAGTGTTTAACAAGCAACGTGTACCAGATACAAACATATTTGGTGCATTATTACAGTTTTGATTGATATAAGGGTTAACTACACCTACACCTGAATCTAAAAGGTTGGCAGGGAAGCCGGCACTTGAACCGATCGCCATGTTTAACTCTGGAATTAAACCACCACGACGGCTGACTTTACGATCTTTGGCCATGATCATGTCAGAAGTACGATAATCGACTACACCGTAAACGTTGAAACCTTGTTCATCCAGATCACCATAACCACCGAAAATAGAGACATCATATTTGTCGCCATTCTTTTCTTCAGGTGCTTGCAGTCCACCAGAAATACCGAAACCTTGGTATTCCTTTTTGATAATAAAGTTAATTACGCCGGCAATTGCATCTGCACCATATACTGCAGAAGCACCATCACGCAGAATCTCGATTCGCTCAACCATCGCGAGCGGAATAATATTCAGGTTAACTTCAGAAGTACTAAATGGGCTGTTAGCCAAACGACGCCCATTTAATAAAACTAAGGTCTTATCAGTACCAATCCCACGCAGGTTGGCAGAAGAGCCTGAAGTATTACTTTTACCAATATTTTGAGAAACAGCAAAACCAGCTTGGTTAGCACTTACTTTATTAATTGCTTCTTCAACTGTGGTGACCCCCTGATTCACCAGATCTTCGACTTTAAGCACAGTAATAGGAGATGCACTTTGTGCAGCTACTCCTTTAATAGATGAACCTGTCACTGTCACTTTTTGAACCTTGGTAGGTTGAGCGGCAGAGTTTTCTGGTTCATCGGCTGCATGTGCCAAAGACAAGCACATCATACTTAAGCTGAGTGCGCTTAACTTGAGTAGTCTTTTGCTGACGGTTGGAGCCCCCATAGATCCGACTAGTTTGTTTATTTTCATCGTAAAGTTCACCTTTCTTGTTGTGTGAAGATAATGCTGTATTTTTTTTAAGCAAAGCAAGTGCCAACTTAGTCAGAATTCTTCTAAAAATATTCAATATATTAAGAAATGCTTAATTTATAGGGTCTTAGAAAGAGAGAACTTGTGCGTCAGGGAAAACAGATGAGCTGTATTGGAAGTAATAAGAAAAAATGATATTGCAAATCAGTATTTATTGATTAACTCTAAACATTAATTGAAAAATATGTGAACTAATCGATATTTTTAGATTCTTTAATGTAGGTGAAATATGAGTTATGAGGGGTGGTTGTTTAATTTTTAGACATATTCTTAGTTATTAAAAAATATAGATTTATTTTTTTGGATTACGAATGGCTGAATTGGAATGTGCTATAAAATGACCCACTAGTGAATTATTTTTGTGCAATAAAGTGAAAGTCATTGTAGGATTAGTGCAGTAAATACTGCAGATAGTATCTAAGTAATTGCCTAAATTATTATTATTTTAAATGATTAATAAAAATATATTTTTTGTTGTAAAAAGAACTTAATTGTTACTTAAAGTATAGAGTGGCATGAAATTAGCTTTTAAACGCTAGATTCATAAGATAGGCGGAATGTTGAAAAATAAAAAAACATGAAGCAAATCAGAAGAGATTAAATGCTTTTAAAAAAACTTAATCATTTTAATGATTTAAATAAACAAAAATAGGTGTGAATTTGAAATCAGTAATTTTAAGGATGACAGTTTTAGCACTGGCAGTAACATCAGGGGGGATGGCTTTAGCAAAATCATCTGCACATCCGGATAAAGTTTTAAACCTGGCTTTCGAAGCACCTGATGACGGTTTTGATATGGTCAAAACCTATAATTTCTACAGTGGCAGCATTGCCGAAGCTATTTTTGAACCTTTATTGCGTTATGATTATCTGGCGCGGCCTGCAATCTTGGCTCCAAATACAGCCGAATCTTTACCCAAGGTTGAGCAGGATGGAAAAGTTTATACCTTTAAAATCAAGCCAGGGATTTATTTTAGTCCTGATCCTGTATTTCAGGGCAAGAAGCGTGAACTGGTGGCGCGTGATTATATCTACTCCATGCAAAGGATCATGGATCCCAAAAATCATTCTCCTTCTTTTTCTTTTATCGAGGGAAAAATCCTTGGGGCAGATCAGGTCATCCAGCAGGCTAAAAAAACTGGCAAGTTCAACTACGATGCACCTATTCCCGGTTTAAAAGCCCTAGATAAATATACCTTACAAATTACCCTGACCCGTTCAGACCTGAACTTTCCTTACATTCTGGCCTATGTCGCTTTTGCTGGTACTGCACGTGAAGTCATCGAACATTATGGCGATCGGGTAGGTCAGCATCCAGTCGGAACAGGGGCATACCAGTTACACAAATATGTGCCGCGTAGCCGCATTGAGTTAACCGCTAATCCAAATTATCGCGGTTTTGTCTGGAACTTTAAGGGGGATGGTTCAGAGTGGGATCAACGGATTGTTAAAGCCATGCAAGGCAAGCAGATGCCGCAAATCGGCAAGGTCAAGATCAGTATCATTGAAGAAGAACAATCACGTTGGCTGGCTTTAAAATCTGGACAATTAGACTATGACAAACTGACTGCAAGTGGCGCTGAACAGGCACTGGAAAATAAGCAGCTGAAAAGTGAATACAAGAAAAAAGGCATCCTGCATTATCCGAATAAAGAACCGGAAATCACCTATACCATCATGAATATGCGTGATCCGGTGATTGGTGGGAACTCACTGGAAAAAATTGCACTACGCCGTGCCATTGCTTTGTCCTATAACCAGAAAGAAGCCATCCAGCAGCTATACAAGGGCCATGCGGTTAAAGCTGAAATGATTCTTCCTGAAGGCGTAGGCGGATATAACCCGAATTATAGAAGCAGCATTGCCTATAACCCATTACTCGCCAATAAACTGCTCGATCGTTTTGGCTACAAGAAAGGCGCCGATGGTTATCGTACCTTGCCTGATGGCAAACCATTGGTTCTGAAAATGAACTCGACCAGCTCAAGTTCTTCCGTTATTTCTGCGGAACTATGGAAAAAGAACCTGGATGCAATCGGGGTAAAAGTTGAATTTAAAGTCAGTAACTTTGCCGACAATTTAAAAGAAGCCACCCAATGCAAACATATGATGTGGGGTGGCGCCTGGATTGCAGATTATCCGGAAGGGGAAAACTTTGCTCAGTTGCTGTATGGCCCAAATGCCCAGCAAGGTAACCTGAGCTGCTATACCTCTAAAGCCTATGACGCGCTGTATCAAACTGCGATGAAACTGCCGCCTCAGCAACGCACTCCATATTATGAGCAGATGAACCGCCAGATGGAGGCCGATAATCCATGGATTTTGCACAATACCCGGGTACGCAACTGGCTGATTCACCCACAGGTACAGGGCTTTAAGGCACATCCGGTGACTAGAGCAGTTTGGCAATATCTGGATATTGAACCTGTTAAAAAATAACTTGAGAAGATTAAGAACCAGTATGAATGTGAATACAAACGCTTTAAAAAAGCTGGCCAGTGGGGTTTTAATGGCCAGTTTAATGATGGCAGGTGCTGCACCCACATGGGCTGCCAATCCCGCCAATCCGAATAAAGTCTTAAAAACAGTCTTTCCCGCGGCTGAAACCGGTTTCGACCCCGGTTATATCCATGACCGTTATTCGGCCAAGATTAACTCGGCAATTTTCGAAACCTTATATACCTATGATTATCTGGCCTCACCAGCGAAACTGGTGCCATTGACTGCGGTAGATATGCCTCAAGTCAGTGCAGACGGTTTGACTTATACCATTAAAGTTAAAAAGGGCATTTACTTTGCAGATGATCCGGTCTTTGGCGGTAAAAAACGTGAACTGACCGCCTATGACTATGCCTATTCTCTAAAGCGTCTCTTAGATCCAAAACTTAATTCACCAAATAGCTGGTTGCTGGATGGCCGGATCAAAGGGCTGGAAGCATGGACAGCCATGGCGAAAAAAAATGGTAAAGTCTATGAAAATCCATTTGAAGGCATTCAGACTCCAGACCGCTATACGCTGGTACTCAAGCTGAATAATCCGGATCAGAACTTTCCGATGTTGCTGGCCCACGGTCCAGCTGCCGCAGTTGCACGCGAAGTCATTGAAAAGTATAAAGACAAAGCTGGCTGGGTAATGAGTAAGCCGGTCGGTACAGGGCCTTATGTACTTAGTCGCTGGACACCGGGATCACGCATTATCTTAAAGCCAAATCCGGCTTACCGTGGTTTTGTCTGGAATTATAAAGCCAATAGTGCAGAAGACCAGGCGATTGTCAGTGCGATGCAGGGCAAAAAAATGCCTCAAATCGGCACCATTGATGTGCGTGTCATTGAAGAAGCCCAATCACGGATGTTGTCATTCAAGAAAAATGAACTGGATCTGGTGGAAATCGACGGCGATCTGGTCGTGCAGGCATTGGATGGTGACAAGTTAAAACCTGAGCTGGTCAAGCAAGGCATCAAGCTGTCACGCATGTTGGAGCCATCGATTAACTACCATTATTGGAATATGCAAGATCCGGTAGTAGGTGGCTTTACGCCAGAAAAAATTGCCTTACGTCGTGCGATGGCAATGGCTTTTTCTGTTGAAAATATGATTAGCGTACTCCTTAAAGGAGATGGTGCAAAACTGCACATGCCTATTCCGCCAGGAGTTGCAGGCTATTCACCCGCTTATAAAACCAGTACGCCATATTCGGTCAAGGCAGCCAACATGTTGCTGGATCGCTATAACTATAAGATCGGTGCGGATGGCTGGAGGAGAACTCCTGAAGGCAAACCTCTGGTGATTGAACTGATTACGGCCAATACCAGTCGTGGTCAGCAACAGGGCGAATTCTGGAAAAAGACCCTAGATAATATTCATATCAAACTGGCCAGTAAGGCCATGCCATTTGCTGAAGGCATTAAGCTGGAAAAGCAATGTAAAACCATGTTTAAAAGCTCTGCATGGATTGCCGACTATCCTGATGCAGATAACTTCATGCAGCTGTTCTATGGCAAAAACGTCAATGTCACCAATAATGCCTGTTTCAAGCATGCGGAATATGACCGTTTATATGAACAGAGTCAAAGCATGCCACCGGGTCCTGAACGTGATCTGGTTTATCGCAAAATGACCCGTATTTTAGAGGTCAATATGCCAACCATGATGCTGTATAGCACCTACCGTAATGCATTAGCGCAACCTCATGTTATTGGACACAAGTCCCATCCGATTCTGTCCACAGAATGGATGTATATCGATATTGATACTAAAAAGTAAGAAAAAGCTGGAGATGATGATGACATTAAAACACTTGAAATTTACCACACTCTGTCTGGCGATGATCGGGGGATCTCAAACCGTCATGGCAGAGACCCAAACCCAGCTTTTGCCTTTATTCAAGGCTGCAGAAATTCCGGCATTGTGTGATGCCAATCTGGATAAAATGCAAAAAGATATCCAGAAATTTGAAAGCCAGAAAATCAAAAATAAGGCTGAAGCCCGTCCTTATCTGGCAGCTTGGGATACATTGCAGGCATCGATTGGTGATTTTGTTTCACCTATCGGTTTATATAGCAATGTTGATCCTGATCCGGCCTTGCGTCAGGCAGCAGATGACTGTGAACTGAAAATCAGTAAATACCTGACTTCCATGTATCAGAGTCCAAAACTGTATGCCCAATTCAAGAAACTGAAAGCCAAAGATTCGGTCGATGAAAAATTCCTGAAAGATATTCTGAATCAGTTTGAAAAAACCGGGGTACAACTCAGCGCAGAGAAACAGAAGCGTCTGAAGGAAATTATTGAAGAAAGTACCAAACTGGGGCAGGACTATTCCAAGAATGTACGTGATAACCCTGAAAAAGTTGAATTCACTGTTGCAGAGCTGAAAGGTTTACCTGAGAGCTATATCGCCGGTTTAAAGAAAAATGAAAAGGGCAATTATCTGCTCGGCTTCGACTATCCGGAATATCAGCCATTTATGGAGCTGGCAGAGAGTGATGAAGCACGTAAACGTTATCAGACTGCCTATACCCGCCGAGGGACTGAGAAAAACCTCGAATACATGAAAAAGGCCATTGATCTGCGTTATGAACTGGCTCAGCTATTCGATAAAGACAGCTATGCGTATGTTGCCTTAAAAGATCGTATGGCCAAAACCCCAGAAGCAGTCAATAGTTTTCTGGATGAGGTTTATGCCAAAGTTGCACCATTAGAAAAGCAGGATGTTGAAGAATTACGTCAGTTCAAGGCAGAAACCTT
This sequence comes from Acinetobacter sp. YH12043, assembly GCF_013419915.1. Taxonomy (NCBI): domain Bacteria; kingdom Pseudomonadati; phylum Pseudomonadota; class Gammaproteobacteria; order Moraxellales; family Moraxellaceae; genus Acinetobacter; species Acinetobacter sp. YH12043. Next base: position 46,905 of record NZ_VOZD01000010.1, on the reverse strand, counting down.
AAAAATTCCGCTGGAAAAAGCAGAGATTGAGCGCTGGAGCCAAGGCTACTGGAGTGAAAAACTGCGTCAGGCCAAATATAAGGTGGATCAGGAAAAACTGCGTGATTATTTCCCGACTGAAGCGGCACAAAAATGGTTATTTGCCATATCTTCCGATTTATATGGGATTGAATTCAAGCCGGTAAAAGTCAAAGCCTGGCACGATGAAGTTGAATATTATGCCGTGCATGACAAAGCCACCGGTGAGTTTATGGGCGGACTTTATGTCGATAAATATCCACGTGAAGGCAAATATGGCCATGCTGCAGTCTGGGGCGTTTATGGTGGCAGCCGTTTAAATCATCGCCGTCCGGTCTCTGTTTTGGTGACCAACTTCAACCGTAAAGGTCTGAACAGTAATGAACTGGAAACCTTTGTACATGAAATGGGTCATGCGCTGCACGGAATTTTATCGAAAACCCGTTATACCGAGCAGTCAGGCACATCGGTAGAGCGTGACTTTGTTGAAGCACCTTCGCAAATGTATGAAGAGTGGGCGCGCCGTTTCGAGACTTTATCTAAAGTAGCAGATTACTGTGAACCTGCTTGTCCGCGTGTCGATGAAGCCATGACCGAACGCTTAAAGAACGTGAAAAATTATGGCCGCGGCCTGCATTATGCCCGTCAGACTTTATATGCTCAGTACGACATGGCCCTGCACGGTAAAGATACGAAAAGTATTGATCCATTAAAACTCTGGCAGGATATGGAAAGTAAAACTGCGTTGGGCTCTGTTCCAGGTCAGCAATTCCCGGGTCAGTTCGGACATTTAATGGGTGGCTATCAGGCGGGTTATTACAGCTATATGTGGTCTGAAGTGCTGGCACTCGATATGTTGTCTGCTTATGGTGACCATCTGATGAATCCAAAAGTCGGCATGCACTATCGCGAGACTGTACTAGCACAAGGCGGACAAAAGCCGGGCGATCAGATGGTTAAGGATTTTCTGGGCCGTGATCCGGACAGCAAAGCTTTCTTTAATGAAATTTCAGGACATTAAGTCAAGGAAGGAAAGCGATGCTGGCATATATTATTCGAAGGATTTGGCAAATGATCCCCACCATGCTGGGGGTGATTCTGCTGATATTCCTGTTATTTAACTGGGTCGGGGGAGATCCGGCCTATATCCTGGCCGGTAAAATGGCCAATGCTGAGCAGATTGAAAATATCCGCCAACAGCTCGGGGTCGATCAGCCTTATTACGTACAACTGTGGATTTTTATCCAGCAGATTTTGACCTTTGATTATGGCGTGAGCTGGAGTACCGGTGAGTCGGTATCACAGATTATTACCACGCGTTTGGGGCCATCACTGACCATTCTGATTCCACTGACGATTCTGCAAACGATTGTTTCAATCATTTTGGCACTTGGGGTAGCTTCAGTGCGCGGTTCACTGACTGACCGCATGATCATGATGCTGTGTACCATCGGTATGTCGATCAGTATTCTGGTCTATATCATCGTATTCCAGTACGTCTTGGCTTATGAACTGAGCTGGTTCCCGGTACAGGGCTGGAGCGATAACTTTACTGAAAACTTATTCAAATATGCACTATTGCCAGTATTAATCATGCTGGTGGTGAGTATTGCACCGACTTTACGTCTCTACCGTAGTTTTGTCTTGGATGAAGTCAATCAGGACTATGTCCGTACCGCACGCGCCAAAGGTCTGGGCGAAAGCCGCATTCTGGGCGTGCATGTATTGCGTAATGCATCAATTCCAATCATTACCGATGTCATGGCGGGACTTCCGGCTTTACTGATCGGTGCTTTCCTGATTGAACGTTTCTTTGGTATTCCAGGCATTGGCCGTGAAGTGATTATCGCAGTTGAACGTTCTGACTTTCCGGTAATTAAAGCGATTACGGTCTATGTTGCGGCTGCGACCATGTTATTTAACCTGATTGCCGATCTGATCTATAAATGGGTCGATCCACGTGTACAGTTGAAGTAGGTGAATTATGCTGAGTGCGATATTTAAAAAAGAGCAACATACTTCAGCAGTGCCTGAGTCTGCTTCAACCGGATTATGGCAGCTGGCGTTGCGTCGTCTGAAACGTGACCGCATTGCGATGTTCTCCCTATTTGTGGTGCTGTTTTATCTGCTGATGTTGCTGCTTTCCATGACAGGTGTGATTGCCAAGGACTGGAATAAAGAAGTAGCGGTGAGTTATGCACCCCCAAGCTTTATCTATACACCGTCTATGCCTGGAGCGGCAGGTGAAGATCAAAGTACTGAATCTGCCGTAGTACCAGTTAATCCAATTGATCCTTTAAAAGATGTGATTGCAGAACTGGAAGCAGAAATTGCTGCTGAACAGGGCGCAGGTGTGATTGATTATTATGGTGTAGTCGATCCACTGGCTGAAGATATGAAAGCCATTGATCAGGAATTAGGGGGTCAGTTACTGGATCAGAGTAGTGAGCTTAAACAGAGCCTGTTCTTTGGCGCAGATAAATGGGGTCAGGATGTACTACTGAAAACCATTAAAGGTGCAGAAACTTCGATTTTAGTTGGCCTGATTGCTGCGCTGGTTGCGGTGGTGATTGGTACAGTACTTGGTGCGATTGCTGGCTATTTCGGTGGTTGGGTCGATGATGTGCTGAACTGGTTCTACAATATCTTTACTTCTATTCCTTATCTGTTGCTGGTGTTAGCGATTGCAGCAGTACTGCAACAAAAAGGGATCTTATCGATTATCCTGATTTTGGGTCTGACCGGCTGGACCGGGGTATTCCGCCTGGTTCGTGCGGAATATATGAAGCATACTGCACGTGAATATGTACTGGCAGCGAAAGCCATTGGGGTAAGCAATATGCGCCGTATCTTCGTGCATATTTTTCCGAATGTCAGTCATATCGCTTTGGTTCAAATGTCCATTCTTGCAGTGGCCTTTATCAAGTCCGAAGTCATTCTCAGCTTCTTAGGCTTTGGCGTACCGATTGGTGTGGTGTCATGGGGTAGTATGCTGAATGAAGCGCAAAGCGAGCTGATTTTAGGCAAATGGTGGCAGTTGACTGCGGCATCGGTGGCGATGGCGGTACTGGTGACAGCTTTCTCAATGTTTACTGATGCATTACGTGATGCATTAGATCCAAAACTGAAATAGGAGCGCAGCGATGTCTGAAATGAATCCAAGCACAGCACCCGCGTTACTTCGCGTAGATAACTTACGTGTCAGTTTTAAAGGTGAAAATAAACAGTATGTGGAAACGGTCAAAGGAATTTCATTTGAAATTCCGGCCAATACTACAGTGGCGTTAGTCGGTGAATCCGGAAGTGGTAAATCTGTGACTTCATTAGCAGTGATGGGACTATTAGCACCTGAGAACTCGAAGGTCGCTGAAGACAGTCAGATCCTGTTTGAAAGTCGGGACTTATTGAAACTCAAGTCGAGTGAAATGCGTCAGATCTGTGGCAAAGAAATTGCCATGATCTTCCAGGAGCCGATGTCCTCATTAAATCCGGTGTTTACCGTAGGCATGCAGATTTCTGAAATTCTACGCCTGCATTTGGGCATGAATAAAAAGCAGGCCCGTCAAAGAACACTGGAACTTTTGCAGGAAGTCGGTATTCCTTCACCGGAAACCAAGATTGATGCTTATCCAAGCCAGTTGTCTGGTGGACAGCAGCAACGGGTGATGATTGCCATGGCTATTGCCTGTGAACCGAAACTCTTGATTGCTGATGAACCAACGACGGCATTAGATGTGACTATCCAGAAACAGATTCTGGACCTGCTTGAATCCTTGCGTCAGCGCCGTCAAATGTCGATGTTATTCATCAGTCATGACCTGGCGGTAGTTGGTGAAATTGCGGATCAGGTCATTGTAATGCGTTATGGCGAGATTCGTGAGCAAGGTTCGGTGACAGAAGTCCTGAACAATCCTCAGGATATTTATACCCAAGCCTTGTTGCATTGCCGTCCACAGCTGTCGCACCGTCCTTTGCGTTTGCCGGTGATTAGCGACTTTATGAAACAGGATAGTCTGGCGCATGACCTGCATGCGAACGCTCCGCTACAACAGGAACGTTCCCGTGGTTTAAAAGGTAATGAAGAGATCATTCTCGATGTACGTGATCTGAAAAAATCCTTCTATAGCCGTAAAGGCCTATTTGGCAAAGATGAATTTCAGGCTGTGAAAGGCGTGTCTTTTCAGCTGGCTAAAGGCAAAACCTTAGGGCTGGTTGGGGAGTCAGGTTCTGGCAAAACTACAATCGGTTTGCTATTGATGCGACTGCAACAAGCTACAGGCGGCAAGGCGTTGTTTCAGGGTAAAGATATCTTGTCGATGACTGAAAAAGAGTTTACGGCCTATCAGCGTAAAATCCAGATCATTTTCCAGAACCCTTATGCTTCTTTGAATCCGCGTTTTACCGTGGGACAAATCCTGATGGAGCCGATGCAGATTCATCATATTGGCAAGGATGATGCAGAACGTAAACAGATGGCACTTGATTTATTAGAAAGGGTCAGCTTACCGGCTCAGGCCTTCTATCGCTATCCACATGAGTTTTCAGGTGGCCAGCGTCAGCGGATTGCAATTGCACGCTGTCTGACCTTAAAGCCTGAGATTTTGATCTGTGATGAATCAGTGTCCGCACTGGATGTATCCGTACAGGCGCAGGTACTGAACTTATTGCAGGATTTACAGGATGAATTTGGTCTGAGTTACATCTTTATTTCGCATGATTTGTCAGTGGTGAAATATATTTCTGATCAGATCATGGTGCTAAATCATGGTGATCTGGTGGAAATTGCCAACTCAGATGATCTGTATCAGTCTCCGCAACACGACTATACCAAGCGTCTGTTAAGTGCGATTCCTCAGGGTATTCCGCAGTAACTTGCTAAAGTACGAAATAAAAAATGTCCACATTGCTGGGCATTTTTTATGATGGGAATTCACTTTCAGGAAATCGCTGAGCCAACTGCTCGTATATTAATTTTTGGTCTAGCATATTAAATTGACTGAGATTAAGATCATAGTTTTGTGCCGCTGTATGTAAGCGGAGCAATACCATTTGATGCTGGTCATTGGGAGGAATTGCAATATATTCAAGCTGCTGAACTTCACTCAATTTACATACCTTGCGGTAAGGATGCTCAAAGAGAAACCAGTAGATACTATGCTCAGAAATGACCAGTGCCCGGTATGTTTTTATAAGATGGATGACAAGAACCAATAAGAGGGAGGAACCGATTAGGATACAGGTCCATAGATCCAGCACTTGCAAAGGATGCGTACTAAAATCACGAATAAAATGAAAATCACTAAAAGGGATAGGGCTGCGCTCTGGATCAGCTCTTTGCCAGATGTTGTAATGAACCAGCATAAAATGGATCAGCATCAATATATAGAAGCCGTAAAGCCGGTTAGTCTTAGTAGACATAGGTTTATAATATTGGTTTGTCATTATTATTGTTCTTGCAAAAAAAGAGCCACCGAAGTGACTCTATCTTATTCAAAGCCTAGAACTTTTTAAAGCCTTTATTCGCACCATATAAACCGCGTGGTGCATTACCTTCACGGTTTTCGCGGCGGCCAAACTGGTTGTCTTCACGGTTGTCACGACGTGCAAACTGGGTGCCATTCTGGTTTTCACGACGACCAAAGCCTTGATCATCGCGACGTTCACGGTTGTTGTATTGCGGCTGCTGCTCATCGGTATCACGGCGTTGCTGACGCAAGTAACCACCACGGCGCGCTGCCATTGGTTTTTCCTGCATACGCTCATTACGACGTTTCGCCATGCCGAATAAGCCGGTACCTTGACGCGGTTTCAGCTCAACTGATTTGGTCAGGTTATCGATATCCTGTTTATCCAGTTCAATCCAGCGACCTGTACGAAGTTCACGTGGCAGAATCACGGTACCGTAACGGGTACGTAATAAACGGCTGACTTTCAGGCCTTGTGATTCAAAGATACGACGAACCTCACGGTTACGACCTTCTTTCACTACCACCTGATACCAACGGTTGATCCCATCACCACCCAGTTCAGAGAATGATTCAAACTTCGCAGGACCATCATCTAGCACCACGCCTTTCAGCATGTTGTTTTTCAGTTGTGGAGTCACTTCACCCATGACACGAACCGCATATTCACGTTCGATTTCATTTGATGGGTGCATTAAACGATTCGCTAGTTCACCGTCATTTGTGAACAGTAACAGACCGGTCGAGTTAATATCCAGACGGCCGACCATTACCCAGCGATCGCCTTGAATTGATGGCAGGTTGTCAAATACTGTTGGACGCTGTTCAGGATCATTACGTGAACAGATTTCGCCTTCTGGCTTATAGTAAATCAGGACACGACGACGGATTTCGTCTTCGATCTGGAACTGCACTTTACGACCATCGATGCGAAGCTCATCACCTGGTTCGATTCGTTCACCCACTTGGGCAATCTGCCCATTCACACTCACACGACCTGCGGCAATGACTTCTTCCATATAACGGCGAGAACCCAAACCAACACGTGCAAGCACCTTTTGCAACTTTTCACTCATGACAGCATAACCTTAGAAATAATTATTCAACAGTTCACCTATTTATGACTTCGGTGCATTCGCATCGAGCGCCATAAAAGCTTCCTTGGCATCCTGCAGGGGAGGCAATTGGCCTAAAGAATTTAAGCCAAACGCATTTAAAAATTGTGGCGTTGTCACTAACAACGCAGGTCTTCCAGGGAGTTCACGAAAGCCGGATTCTTTAATCCAGTTCCAGTCAAACAGCGTACGCAAAATCTGACTGTTATTCGTGACACCACGAATTTGTTCAATATCAGCTCGGGTCACTGGCTGATGATAAGCAATCACCGCAAGCATCTCCAGTAATGAAGGTGACAGGCGTGTCGGTCGCTCGGGCCAGGTCTGTGCAATAATATTACGATATTTTACACGCACTTGAAAACGGTAACCTTGCACAGTTTCAACCAGTTCAATAGAACGGCCATGCATCAGCATGGAAAGCTGTTGTAAATACTGGCGCAGCTCCTGCTTGCTATAGCGATCCTGAAATGCTTCTTTCAGTCGAGCTAAGGAAACTGGGGAGTCACTGGCAAAAATAATGGCTTCCAGCTGCATCAGAATTTCATGCAGATTATCTTCCGCAGACAAGGAGATATTATGGTCTGTGTTCATGCGTGTGCTCCTTGAATTGCGAGCGGTGCCTCAACACCTGAGGCAATAATTTGAATTTTTTGCTGGCGGGTGAGTTCCAACACGGCCATAAAGGTCACGACTACACCCATGCGTCCCTGACTTGGCTTGAGTAAGTTATCAAAAGACAAGACTTCACCAGATTCCAGACAGCTTTCAATATAGGCAATCCGTTCTTCCAGTAAAACAGGCTCCTGTTGCACCTGATGAATGACCGGTTCAGGACGGTTAAAGACACAAAGCAAGGCATCGCGCAGCAGATCAGCACTATGACCTTCATTGGGCTGGATAAACTCGCCTAGGTGAACATTGGTCTGAAAGGTATCACGTTCCAGAATCGTCATCTGACCCAGACGTTCTGCAGCTTGTTTGATCCGTAAATAATTTTCCAGACGCTCAATCAGATCCTGTTTCGGATCCTGTTCAACCGCAGCCGCGCTTTTCGGTTTAGGCAGCAATAAACGAGATTTGAGATCGGCTAGCAAGGCTGCCATCACCATATAATCTGCGGTCAATTCAATATTCAGGGATTTCATCGCATCCATATAGGACAGATATTGGGAGGCAATCGGCGCGATATCAACCTGCAACAGGTCAAAACCATTTTTCTGGATCAGGTAGATTAAAAAGTCGAGGGGGCCTTCAAAATGTTCTAACAGAATTTCAAACGCTGCTGGAGGAATATACAGATCCTCTGGAATCGTATTTTGCCATTCATCCAGAACCCGGATGTTTGGAACAGATTCCATAGCGTTATGGGGCATTTGAGTCATTACAATTATAAGCCACGCGAATTTTCAAAGGCATGAAATGGCTTATTCCCCGAGCTCTTGTCAGGAGAAAAAGCACATAATTTAGTAGTTGGCATTGTACTGGAAAATTGTCGTTAAATAAAATAGATATGCATTCAAAAGCAAAAAAACCATATTTATTTTAGGAGAAATTCTATTTTTTTAATTGGGTAAAACGCACAAGTCTGATATTAAACAGCATATTAGCTAAAATTAAATGCAATATAGTCTGGGTGGTATAAGAAACTGTAACTTCATATAGAAAATTTTTAAAAGAATCTCAGCACCTATTAAATAGTGAATGTGTGAAAGCTCATCAGGAAATATGTGATAAAAATAAGAAAAAACAGTTATCTATCGCCAAAAAAATAAACTAATATAGCCAAAAAAAATATTGATAAATAACAATCATAGATCAGGTTAATTATAAAAATGCCAATCATACTTGTGTTAATCGGCGTCATCGGCTTAGGGGTATTCTGGGGCTATCCTCAATATCAGCTCATGCAGCTTGAAAATGAAATGCGTACCAATCTGAAGTCTGGCGGCTTTTCCAGCTTTGTCGAGCAGGCCAAACCAGTGATGCAGGCCATGAAACTGGATTTTAGCGTACTGGACCAGTATCCTCATATTCGTTTCTATATGCGTAATACGCTTTATACGGGCAAAGATTTACCCGACGGTGTTACTGCAATGGTCAAAACCATGAGCTGTAATTCTATTGATTCTTTTAGGACTATGGAATCCACAGCCCGGACTGCGTTATTGAATGTGCTTGAAGAGGATCAAATCACTTTTCATGTTTCAGTCAAAAACAGGTTTGGTGCTGAACTTGCAACTCATCAGCAAAAACTGTCGGAATGTCCAAACTTCTTGCAGTTAAAACATTATAAAGAAGGTGATCCGTTACCCCCAATGCCAAGTTTGAATAATCAGGTTCCTTCGGTTGCACCAGCGGTCAGTACATCTACTCAGGAGCGTGCAGCGAGCTATTAAATCTTGGCATGCGTGATAAGGTTATTTTAATTCTGCTCTCGCAATACATATTCGATGATACGTTGGCAGGTAGCTGCCAGACAAACATTGCTTGTTGAATAAACTTGTAGAAGTTTTCTTGCCATCGCGATCTCAAGAAAGTATGAGTATTCAATATTGTTGATATTCAGATTTAATTCTGGCTTGGAATTTTTATCGATAGATATTGCCTTGGATTCCAGTGTCCAAGGCAATTCAGCATAGATCAGATGATCGGCAGGAAATTCATTCAGGTTCAGGAGGATATAAAACAAATCCATTTTATTTTCTTCTGAGACTTCATTAGAAGCAGCTTTATTTATTCAAAAGCACTGACATCACCAACACCACGACGAATCACTTCAGGCTGATCTCCTGATAAATCCACAATAGAAGTCGTACTTAATGTGCCTAGTCCACTGTCGATAAAAACATCAATACGCTTACCAAGCTGCATTTCAATGTCATAAGGATCATCTAAAGGATCCGTCTGGTCTGGCAGGATGAGCGTTGAAGTGAGCAGCGGTTCGCCCAGCTCTTGAAGCAGCATCTGACACACAGGATTGGTAGGGATACGCAAACCAATGGTTTTTTTCTTTGGATGCATTAAACGTTTAGGCACTTCGCTGGTTGCCGGAAGAATAAACGTGGTCACAGCAGGTGTATTATTTTTCAGCAAACGATAGACGGCATTGTCGACTTTGGCATAAGTCGCAAGATCGGATAAGTCACAGCAGATAATGGCATATTGGTGCTTAGGTCCTAGACCACGAATCTGTGCGATTCGCTCCATCGCATGTTTATTCCCGATCTGGCAGCCAATCGCATAGGCTGCATCGGTCGGATAAACCACAACATCACCGGCACGAATACGTTCTACTGCCTGACTGATCAGACGAGCTTGCGGATTATCCGGGTGTACACGTAAATGCAGCATAAATATTCCTCCCAACCTGCCTTAAACTTATTATGAAATGCCTTTGTATAAAGTAACAATGACAAACAGGTAGATTTGTGTAATTTAATCAAGCATTTCACGTTGAAATTCATCAGATTGTAAACTTTTGCCCGCACGGGTGCAGACACAGATACAATCAATGAAACGTTTGGCATCACGTGGCAGTTTGGCTTCACCACTAAAATAGCGTTGTACCTGAGCATAAACATTATCTTTAAAGCTGGAGCCATCGCCACCATCGCCGGTTAAATTGTCCAGGGACACACGGAACTTACGGCCAAATGCTTTGGAAAACATCCATTCAATCGCTTGTGGCTTGATTTCGACCTGCTCAAATAATGCTTGCTGTTCCTTGGTGCGACCATCTGGCGCATACCAATAACCCAGATCTGGCAGCAAACGGCGCTTATCACCGGCAATCGTCCAGTGACTGATTTCATGCAGGGCACTATTAAAGAAGCCATGCGCAAACTGGATCCGGGCAGGGCTATCTTTTGTTGCCGGGAAATACTCCGGTTCAAACTCACCACGGACTAAAGTGACATTTAGGTGGGAAAACCAGTGATTAAAGTGTAAGATGAGCCAATCAACCTGTTCCGCTTCTGAGGATAAATTCGCCCACGGTAAGCGTTGCACTTGCTGTAGTGAGCTGTCAGAATCGGAGGTTGAAAGTGTGCTAACGAGTGATGAAACATTCACTTCTGTTTGCGGCTGCAACAGATGCATGACTGAAATTACCCAATTGGTCTGTCTAAAAATAAGTACAAAATTGTATCTTAATCTTTGACAGAGTTCTGATGAATTTGTAGAATTGCCGCCTTAATTATGTCAGCAAATACCTTTCCGGCACAGATTGAGCCGTTTAAATGGGCTGAACAGGGCTTTAAATGGTCAGGTCAACTGCCTTTATCCCGCTTTGTTCGTATTGCTCGTGAAGCTGTTGGATCAATTGATGATCAATTGATTAACATAGACTGTAAGCTATCAATGGATGCCTATCATCGCATTGCATGGTTGGATGGTCATGTTGAAACGAAAGTTCCAATGGAATGCCAGCGTTGTCTGGAGACCGTTGAAATCGAACTCGTTTCAGATTTTCATCTAGCTCTTGTGGATGATGAGTCACTGATAGAGCGCTTGGATGAGGATGCTGATTTCATCGTCTTAGGTGAAAGTGAAGCAACGACGAAGGGTTCATATGATGCACCTGCCACCGCTGACTTACTCGCACTGATAGAAGATGAATTGTTATTGTTGATGCCGCTGTCTCCTAAGCATGACGTTTGTGAGCATAAGCATCAACCTGCCGCAGAAGAAGTTGTTGAAGAAAAACGGGATAATCCGTTTGAAGTTTTGGCAGCTTTGAAGGGTAAACTTAACTAATTTTTGTGTTATACTCATGCGTATAAGACAATCGAATTTGTTCTGATCCATTTTTTCGATATTTGTAAGGAGCCATCATGGCCGTTCAGCAAAACCGTAAAAGTCGCTCTCGCCGTGACATGCGCCGTTCACATGACGCTTTAACTGAGAATGCATTAACTGTAGACCAAACTACTGGTGAAACTCATCGTCGTCACCACGTATCTAAAGATGGTATCTACCGTGGTCGTCAATTATTCGCTAAAGCATCTGCTGAATAATTGATGATGTATTAAGCGTTAAAGCTTAGTAGAAAAAAATGGGAGCGTTAAGCTCCCTTTTTTATGCCTGATTTTATCTCCAGGTTTTCCGGTCATCATGTGAAGTCGTGGTTTTTGTTGTATTTGGCAATTACCCAAGCCAAAATTACGTGTTAAATTGCGCTCCACAATGGGTAAGGTGATCTGATCGGCCAATTTTTAGGTCTAAGAAAAGATTCGCACCTCTTGAATGAAAGGATTTTATTTATGTCTGCTAAACAACTCGAACAAGCAGCTCAAGCAACTAAAACTGCATTTGTGTTCCCAGGTCAGGGTTCACAAAAAGTCGGCATGCTCGCTGAACTTGCAGAACAGTTTAGTGGTATCCGCGATACATTTGCTGAAGCATCTGAAGCGGTGGGTTTTGATCTGTGGCAGATTGCACAGACGGGTGAAGGTCTGGATCAAACCGAATTTACTCAACCGGTACTATTAACAGCATCCATCGCATTATGGCGTGTATGGTTAGAGCTGGGTGGGGTAGCACCAAAATATATGGCGGGCCATTCACTCGGTGAATACAGCGCGTTAGTTGCAGCGGGTGCTTTAAGTCTGGGTGATGCAGTCAAGCTGGTGAACCTGCGTGGTAAGTTGATGCAAACTGCTGTACCTCAAGGCGTAGGTGCAATGGCAGCGATTCTGGGTCTGGATGATGCCAAAGTGATCGAGCTTTGTGCACAAGCAACAGCAGCAGGCGAAGGTTCAGTTGAAGCAGCCAACTATAATGCTCAGGGGCAAGTCGTAGTTGCCGGTAATAAAGAACGTGTAGAAGCCGTGATGGCACTGGCGAAAGAAAATGGCGGTAAAGCGATTGCACTGCCAGTTTCAGTTCCTTCACATTGTTCACTGATGAAACCTGCCGCTGAGCAGTTCGCAACAGCTTTGGAACAAACTGCCATTGAGATGCCACGCATACCTGTATTACAAAATGTAGGCGCAAAAGCAGCTGCGGACGTGAGTGAGCTTCGTCAGGCTTTGACTGAGCAGCTGTATGAGTCAGTACAATGGACTAAAACACTACAATTCCTTCAAGATGAAGGCGTTGAGTACATTGTAGAATGTGGCCCAGGTAATGTACTGGCCAATATGGCAAAACGTTTACCAAATATCGAAAAAGCACTTCCATTAGATACTCAATCTCGTCTGGAAGATGCGCTTAACACCGTATTGGTGGCAGAAGGGAAAATTGCATGACACAGGAACGTAAAGTTGCCTTGGTGACAGGTGCAAGCCGCGGCATTGGTGCTGCAATTGCACAACAATTAATTCAAGACGGTTATTTTGTCGTAGGTACTGCAACTTCTGAAGCGGGTGCAGAGAAACTTAACGTACAATTTGCTGAACATGGTGCCGGTAAAGTTTTAGATGTACGTGATGGTGCTGCGATTGATGCACTGGTCAGCGATATTGAGCAAAACTATGGTCCTGTGCTGGTACTGGTGAATAATGCCGGTATTACCAAAGACAATCTGTTATTGCGTATGTCGGAAGACGACTGGGATGATATTTTAAACATTCATCTGAAAGCCGTTTATCGTTTATCTAAACGTGTGCTGAAAGGTATGACTAAGGCACGTTTCGGCCGTATCATTAATATCAGTTCTGTGGTGGCGCATTTTGCTAACCCAGGTCAGGCAAACTACTCAGCTGCCAAAGCAGGTATTGAGGCATTTGGTCGCAGTCTGGCTAAAGAAATGGGTAGTCGTCAGATTACAGTTAATGCTGTTGCACCAGGCTTTATCGCGACTGAAATGACTGAACAGTTAAGTGAAGAAATTCGCAAAAAAATGAGTGATCAAGTGGCTTTAAACCGTTTAGGTGATCCACAAGATATCGCTAATGCCGTAAGTTTCCTGGCATCGGACAAAGCCAGTTACATTACAGGTACAGTCATTCACGTTAATGGTGGTTTATACATGAGCTAAACGGCACATGTATTAACTTTCCAAATTTTATAGATTCAATTAAACTAACGGCATTAAAAACGCCACAAGCAATGAGGAGAATTCCTGTGAGCGATATCGAACAACGCGTTAAACAAGCGGTTGCAGAACAACTTGGTATCAAAGTCGAAGAGATTAAAAACGAAGCATCTTTCATGGATGACTTAGGTGCTGACTCTCTAGACCTAGTTGAACTTGTTATGTCTTTCGAAAATGACTTCGACATCACTATTCCTGATGAAGATTCTAACGAAATCACAACTGTTCAATCTGCTATTGACTATGTTACTAAAAAACTTGGTTAATGCTGATTTTCAGCTTTGCTGAACCTAAAGACCACCGCAAGGTGGTTTTTTTGTGCCTGTAGAATAGATATAGGGTGATTTTACAATCGATAACCTTTTGCTTACCAATGACTAACTTTGTATCTGCTGCTTTCCTTGTACAAATAAGAATGATCTGATGAATAACAAGAATGGAGTCCACTATGGGTCTTTTTGATTTTGTAAAAGGCATTGGTAAAAAGAACACTGCAGCTGCGGAGCCACAACAAACACCGGCAGCAACTCAACAGGCACCTGCCGCTGCACCTAAAGCAGCATCGGCTGAACCTTCTGCACAGGAAATAGCGAACAAATTATTAGGCCATGTTAAAAGCCTAGGACTGCCAATTACAGGATTGTCGATCAGCTATAACTCAACCTCAGATCTGGCAACCGTACGCGGACAGGTACAAAGTCAGGCGGATCGTGAAAAGATTATTTTAGCAGTAGGAAATGTTGATCATGTCGCTAAAGTGGATGACCAGCTGACTGTGGCGAATCCGGAACCTGAAAGCAAGTTCTATACGGTTAAATCGGGTGATACCTTATCTAAAATTTCGAAAGAATTTTATGGTGATGCCAACCAGTACAACAAGATTTTCGAGGCGAATCGCCCTTTATTGAAAAATGCGGATGATATTTTCCCGGGGCAAGTACTACGTATTCCTGCCTAGTCTTAGATAATTATCAATATAAATAATAAAATTTTATTTTAAACTTATCTGATTCAGATAAACGGTTCACAACAAAGCCCCTTATGGGGTTTTGTTGTGTCTACCACTTGAACCCTTGTCAGAATTAGATTCCTACATCCAGATATGAACTTTCCTTTACTTCTTCCATCACCACATAACTATGTGAGGAAGCAGAAGAGGGGAGCTTTTTTAATAAATCCCCAAGCAGACGCCGGTAAGCACTCATTTCCTTTAGGCGGGCTTTCACCAGGTAATCAAAATCTCCCGAGATCAGATGACATTCCAGCACTTCAGGAATTTCACTTAAGTCACGCGCGACCTGTTCAAATACATCGCCCGATTTGGCAGAAAGTTTGATTTCCAGAAATACTAGTAAGTTCTTTTCCAGCTTTTCCGGATTGAGCCGGGCATGGTAACCCATGATGATTCCATCGCGTTCTAGCCGCTTCACTCGCTCGGAACAGGGTGTGGTGGAGAGGTTGACTCGGGAGGCGAGTTCACTGATTGCAATGCGCCCATCGCGCTGCAGGATATCTAAAATCATGCGGTCTATGCGGTCTAATTTACGCATCTATTATTCCCTTAATTTTTAAAAATGACGCGAAAAATCTAGTGAATTTGCTGAATATATCAGTTTAAAACAGTGAAATTCACTATTGATCCAAAAATATACTGGTGAAATAAACTATAAACGTCATTGAGGGTAATGTCATGCGCGTAATTGTATTAGGTGGTGGTGTCATTGGTGTAACAAGTGCCTACTATCTTGCGCAGCAGGGAGCAGAAGTGACTGTCCTTGACCGTCAGGCAGGTCCAGCTGAAGAAACTAGTTTTGGTAATGCAGGCCAGATTTCTCCTGGTTATTCGACACCGTGGGCAGCACCTGGCATTCCATTTAAAGCAGTGAAATGGATGTTCCAGCATCATGCACCATTGGCGATTAATGTCGATGGTAGTCTGTGGCAGTTACAGTGGATGGCTCAGATGCTGAAAAACTGTAATGCCCAGCATTATGCAGTGAATAAAGAACGTATGGTGCGGGTCGCTGAATATAGCCGTGACTGTTTACGTAATCTACGTCGTGATATCGGCATTTCTTATGAAAACCGTTCTAAAGGAACCTTGCAGATTTTTCGTAAGGAAGCACAGCTCGATGCAGTGCAACGTGATATCGAAGTGCTGAAAGAAACCGGCGTGGATTTTGAATTGCTGGATCGTGAACAGCTAGCCAAAGTTGAACCGGCACTGGCAGAAGCTAAAGATAAACTGGTAGGTGGTTTGCATCTGCCAAATGATGAAACTGGTGATTGCTACCTGTTCACCAATGCGCTGGCCAATTATGCCAAAGGCATGGGCGTACAGTTCAAGTTTAACCAGCATGTTGAAAAACTGCTGTTTGAAGGTGACCAGATTAAAGGTGTGCTGGTCAACGGTCAGGTATTGACCGCAGATAAATATGTGCTGGCTTTCGGTAGCTATTCCCGTGATTTCCTGAAGCCGTTACACCTGGATCTGCCGGTGTATCCGGTTAAAGGTTATTCATTGACCATTCCAATTGTGGATCAGACTCATGCACCGCAATCGACTGTGCTGGATGAAACTTACAAGATTGCATTGACTCGTTTTGATCAGCGCATCCGTGTCGGTGGTATGGCAGAGCTGACAGGCTTTAATTTGGGTCTGAATGAAGATCGTCGCGCAACCTTGGAAATGGTCACTCGTGACCTGTTCCCGGGCGGCGATATGGCGCAGGCCAGTTTCTGGACCGGCTTACGTCCAATGACCCCGGATAGTACGCCAATCATTGGACCAACACGCTTTAATAACCTGTTCCTAAATACTGGACACGGTACCCTAGGTTGGACCATGGCCTGTGGTTCAGGAAAGCTGATCAGTGATCTGGTGCTGGGTCAAGCACCTGAGATTAGTACTGAAGGCTTGTCGCTGAATCGTTATCAGCAGGTTGCTTAAGCTTTTAAGGATTATCAGTTTCAGGGAAGAAATTTATGCCACGTCCAATACACGCGGTGATTCATCAACAGGCATTGCAACATAACCTGCAAGTTGCACGTTCCTGCGCACCTCAAAGCCAGGTCTTTGCAGTGGTTAAAGCTGATGCCTATGGGCACGGTATTGAGCGGGTTTATCCCGCATTAAAAAGTGCTGATGGTTTTGCCTTTCTGGATCTTACTGAAGGAAAGCGTTTGCGTGCCTTAGGCTGTGACAAACCCTTATTGTTACTGGAAGGCATTTTTGGCCTTGAAGATTTATTCGACTGCGCCAAGTACGGGATAAGTTTTGCAATTCATGCCCAGCATCAACTGGAATGGTTAAAAACCTTTGTCGACTTACAACCAGACGTACAGTTTGATATCTTTTTAAAAATGAATAGCGGAATGAACCGACTGGGTTTTTTACCTGAGCAGTATCGTGTCGCTTTTCAGGAATTAAAAAATATTAAGCAAGTATGCTCCATCAGTCATATGACACATTTTTCCGATGCGGATGGCATGCGCCTTGGACAGGAAGGTATTGAACATCAACAGCTGGTCTTTACCGAAACCATTCAAAATCTGCCGGGCAAAACTTCACTCAGTAATAGTGCTGCCATTCTGCGTCATCATCAGCATATACAGTCAGACATTGTACGTAGCGGCATCATGCTTTACGGCAGCTCACCTGACTATCCCGCCCATACGATTGATCACTGGAACTTAAAGCCGACCATGAGTCTGCGTAGCGAACTGATCGCGATTCAGCAGGTTCGGGCAGGAGACAGCATTGGTTATGGCTCTACTTTTATAGTTGAGCAAGATATGCAGATTGGAATTGTGGCCTGTGGTTATGCGGATGGTTATCAGCGAATCACACAAACTGGAACACCAGTTTTGGTAGATGGGATTCGAACCCAAACGGTCGGTCGCGTCAGTATGGATATGCTGGCGGTTGATCTAGGTTCTGTACCTGATGCGCAGATTGGTAGCGAAGTTGTGCTGTGGGGACAATCCATACACGGCACAGTATTGCCGATTGATGAAGTGGCCGCGGGTTCGGGTACGGTTGGCTATGAGCTGATGTGTGCCATTACTCAACGTGTGCCCGTGCAGATTGAAAGCTAAAGATTAAACAAATATTAGAAATAAGAGAGGATAAAATTATGACGGAACATGCAGATATTCAGCGTTTGAACAGCAATCAGGTCATGAGTGCTGTCACCATTCACAATAAAACGGTGTATTTATCAGGGCAGGTGCCAGACAGCAGCAGTCTGGATATTCGTGGTCAAACGCGGGAAGTGCTCATGAAGATTGATCAACTCCTTAAACTGGCAGGTACAGACAAAAGCCGTCTGTTATCTGCACAGCTCTTTGTTAAAAACCTGGAAGACTTTCAAACCGTCAATGCGCTCTGGATTGAATGGCTCGAGGGATGTGGTACACCAGCACGCGCAACCATTCAGGCGGATCTGGTGAATCCCGCCTGGTTAATTGAAATTGCAGTGATTGCAGCGCTCCCTTAAGTTGTTTCAGATTTTTATATCTCCCAACTTGATTTTGTAAGCACATCTGGCCTGATCATTTAATTTATTAAATGAAACTGCATCTGTAATCAGGATTTCAGGAAGAAATCCGATCAGATAAGCGAAGGCTTGATGTGAAAAAGGAACCGAATATGAATACAGCCTCTTCTAAAGATGATGCATCATCATCTCCCCATGAATTACAACGTAAGCTCTCTAACCGACATTTGCAGTTAATTGCCATTGGTGGTGCCATTGGTACAGGCCTGTTTATGGGTTCTGGTAAAACGATTGCACTGGCAGGGCCTTCAATCTTGTTTATCTACATGATTATTGGAGCCATGTTCTTTTTCCTGATGCGTGCATTAGGGGAAATCCTGTTATCTAATCTGCACTATAAATCCTTTATTGATATGGCGCATGACCTGATTGGTCCGGGGGCTGGCTATTATATTGGCTGGTCGTACTGGCTAGGCTGGATTCTGGTCGGCATTGCTGACTTAGCGGCAATTATCAATTATCTGAATTTCTGGCTGCCGCCCGACATGACCTTTACACCCATGGGGCAGGCCATGATCAGTGCTGGCTGTGTATTGCTGGTACTGGGAATTAACCTGCTGACCGTGAAGCTGTTTGGTGAAATCGAGTTCTGGTTCGCCCTGATTAAAATCTTGGCGATTCTGGGCCTGATTGCGATTGGCGGATATATGATCTTCAGCGACTTCCAGGCACCAAGTGGATCGGCTGCCAGCCTGACCAATGTCTGGGCCTATGATGGTATGTTCCCTAAGGGCACAATGGGCTTTCTGGCTGGTTTTCAGATTGCGATGTTTGCTTTTGTAGGGGTAGAGCTGCTGGGTACGATGGCGGCTGAAACCAAGGATCCGGAAAAAAACTTGCCTAAAGCAGTGAATGCGATTCCTACACGGATCATCTTGTTCTATGTGTTGTCTCTGCTGGTGATTATGTCTGTAACGCCGTGGGTAGAAATTCCTGCTGATCAAAGTCCTTTTGTGACTCTTTTCTTGCATGCGGGTATTCCCGTATCAGCCATTATCATGAATCTGGTGGTGCTGTCTTCTGTAATGTCTTCCATGAACAGTGGCGTGTTCTCTACCAGCCGGATGCTGTTTGGTCTGGCACGTGATGGTCAGGCACCCCAGGCTTTGGCTGAGCTTTCAAGTCGTGCAGTTCCGGCTAAAGGTCTGTTATTTTCTTGTGCCTTTATTATGGCGGGTGCAGCTTTCCAGTATTTTGTGCCGAACACGATGGAAGCCTTTACGCTGGCCAGCTCACTCTGTGTGATTCTGTTTATCAGTATCTGGGGGCTGATTATGGTGTGTTATATCCGTTACCGTAAACAGCAACCTGAAAAACATGCCACTTCGACCTTCAAAATGCCGGGCGGAATCTGGATGTCCTATCTGGTGCTAATCTTCTTGTTCTTTGCCTTAGTTATTTTAAGTCTGGAAGCAGATACCATGAAAGCACTGATGATTAGTCCGCTGTGGTTGGTGATTCTGTTTACTACCTATCATACTTTGTATAAACCACGTCTTCGTAAATGTCAGCAACTTCTCTCCGGAGAATAAAGTGCAGACATAAAAAATCCCCGATCAATCGGGGATTTTTTATTTTAGGGAATTTTAGAAAGTAGGTTTTACCACCACTAAAATCACTACTGCAAACAGGATCAAGGTTGGCATTTCATTAAAGAAGCGCCAGAACTTGTGTGACTTGTAATGGGCATTTTCCATCAGTTTCTTACGATAATAACCACATACCAAATGGTAAATGACTAGCAAGCCAACCAAGCCGACTTTCAGATAGAACCATAAGGCTTCATGGTAATGACGCGTTGCATCACCCCAATCGACCAGAAAGTGTGCTGTGATCAGCGTGGCGACCATAGCTGGCCACATAATCCCGCGATACAGCTTGCGTTCCATAATTTCAAAGCGTTGATGACTTACGACATCTTCGCTCATGGCATGGTAGACATAAAGCCGTGGCAGATAGAACAATGCAGCAAACCAGCAAACCACAGCAATAATATGTAATGCTTTTACCCACAAGAAAGCATCAGAAGGAGCATCCATCAAGTCACCCTAAAATGGGCGGCTTAGCCTTCCCATTTTTTGAAAACGAGACAAGCATTTACGCCGCCGAAACCGAAACTGTTACTCATCACAGTATTCAATTTTGCGTCACGTTTTTCAAGTACGATATCAAATGGTTTTGCTCCTTCATCCAGTTCAGTCACGTTGATGTTTGGTGCAATAAAGTCATTTTGCATCATCAGGATAGAGTAGATCGCTTCCTGTACACCTGCAGCACCCAGGCTATGACCTGTCATAGATTTAGTTGAGCTGAGTGGAGGAACCTGACCTTCACCGAAGGCACGCGCCATGGCTTTAAGTTCAGTAACATCACCCGCTGGAGTAGAAGTACCATGTGTATTCACATAGTCAATTTTATCTATACCATGCTGTTTGGCTTCTTCTAGAGCCATCAGGATACAACGTGTTGCACCTTCGCCAGATGGAGCAACCATGTCAGCACCATCAGAGTTGGCTGCATAAGCTACAACCTCAGCCAGAATATTCGCGCCACGTGCCTGAGCATGTTCCAGTGACTCAAGCACCACAAAACCGCCACCACCAGCAATCACGAAACCGTCACGGTCTGCTGAATATGGACGAGAAGCTGTTTCAGGTGTGTCGTTGTATTTAGAGCACAGTGCACCCATCGCATCAAACAGCAGGCTTTGAGACCAGTGATCTTCTTCGCCACCACCGGCAAGCATTAGATCCTGTTTGCCTAATTGAATCAGGTTATAAGCATAACCAATGGCATCGGCAGAAGTTGCGCAGGCGCTGGTAATCGAGTGGGCAATCCCTTGTAATTTGAATGCCACACCGACGTTTGCTGTAATGGTATTCGACATGTTACGTGGTACGAAGAATGGACCAACTTTGCGTGCGCCTTTTTCTTCCAGCAATTTTGTCATTTCTACTACAGAAGCTGTCGAGTTGCCACCTGAACCACCCGCAATACCATAACGTGGATTATTCGCCAGATCTTCCTGCTTTAAACCCGCAT
Organism: Acinetobacter sp. YH12043; assembly: GCF_013419915.1. Classification (NCBI taxonomy): domain Bacteria; kingdom Pseudomonadati; phylum Pseudomonadota; class Gammaproteobacteria; order Moraxellales; family Moraxellaceae; genus Acinetobacter; species Acinetobacter sp. YH12043. The sequence goes on along the minus strand of NZ_VOZD01000010.1, from coordinate 25,667 downwards.
GCTCAACAGCAGCCACAGCAGCATTATAGGCATACATCGCGCACACGCCCATAAAGCGTTTCAGCTTACGGTCAATACCATCAAAATCCTGTTCAGCAGCAGCGCTCACATGACTCTTGAAATTCAGTTCAGCATAAGTCGGATTAAAACGTGTTCCTGAAATCCCGTTTTGTAAAGAGTGATTCACATCCTCTAATGTATTACCAATGCACGAGTTAATACCCATACCAGTGATGACAACACGTTTCATCTACAGATCCTTATAGTTTATCTCTGGGGCAGCGGGAGATATTTGGCGTTGATAAGACAGCAAAATATAGCGCTGACCCCTATTTCACAATGCAGAACATCATAGCAGAAAGATTTTTGAAATCTTATGGCAAATGTTATGCCGTGTGACAGTAGGTTGAGTTTATAAAGTACTGTGTAGAGCTTTTACTAAATGAAACAGAATAAGGTTGAGATAAATGCTGACTACACCTAGTATTTATACCAAATACAAGCACGTGCATGCTGAGGTAAAAAATGGTAAATGCTAATAATAAACAATCTAATGGTCTGATTTCGAATGCCTTTGGAGTGGCGAAAAAGTTCAGTTCAACAGGTTTGGAGCTGTTAAATCATGTTGCACCAGATTCTGTGACTAAAACCTTCAATACCGATCATGCTGTTGATGGCTCGGCAAAAGTCAAAAGCCCTTTTGCTTCAAAAAAATATGAAAATCCCAAAGACATGCTACGCGAACATCTTCCAAATGTTTCCCGTCAGCTGCTGGGCCGTCGTTTTAATACCGTGAATAATGTCGCGCATTTTGTTTCTCCCCAGCTGGCCGACAAAGTATCTGACTACTTTTATAATCACCTGAATCAGTTTAGTAACCAAATGAGTTCAGTTGATGCCATCCTGAATGAAGCAGGGGCAAAGGATCTAGAAGAACTGACTCAGGATACTACGCGTTCACAACGCATTTCTCAGGCGTTTGCCGAACAAAATAAATGGATGGCGACAGTACAAGGCGCTGTAAGTGGCGTCACTGGCGTATTGGGAACCGCGATTGATATTCCAGCTTCTTTACTGATGGCACTGCGTACCATCTATCAAGTGGGACGTTCTTATGGTTTTGACCTGAGCAAGGAAGACGATCAGGAAATTGTACAGCATATCTTTAGACAGATTGATCTCAGTCTGATTGCAGAAAAACAGGCGCTGTTGATGGGGCTTAAAGCGCTGAGCAGTACTTTGAAAACACATGACCTTTCCCAGTTGCAGACTATGCTTGGATCAAGCAATGATGTGGAAACACTGAAAAAATGGCTCAGCAATCAGGATGGTAGCATGAAGTGGGAATGGATGAACCATTTCCCGAAACTGTCTTTATTAGAGCAGTTAACCAAACTGACTCCATTGGCGAGTGCAGGGATTGGCGCAGTCTATAGTCATCGCTTTGTGAATGATGTGAACCAGAAAGCTCAAGAAGTATTTTCTCATGCCCGTCAGTATCTGCAGCAGCATCAGGATCTAGGTTTGTCGCCATATGCTGCCTATGAAAAAGCCGTTGACCTGCTCCAGCAGGCAGCCCCTAAGCTGATGGAAAATCTTGACCATTTGGCAGCGGATAAAGATAAGCCAATTCTGGATAAAGAAATCCCAATTGAAGGCAATCAAACTATTAAGCAGGTCAAGCTGGTTAAGAAGGATCAGGAAAGTCTAAGCCCAGAAGAAGCTGAAGTGAAAAAAGATGAAAAAGTCAGTGAAGGTCTGGATGAATTGACCGATAAACTGGTTGAACATGCCGACGCTAAACAGGAACAAAAACCAGCTATTCCAAAAGATTCTTTTGATGCAGATGCAGCACTGGAAGAAGAGCTTGGCTTACAGGAAAATGACACAGAAATGTTACAGGCAGCCGCTGAAGAAGAGACGGATACAAACAATCCAGAAAACTCCGAGACTGTAGACAAACAAACGCAAGCTGAGGAAACTACGGAAGATGTTACAAAAAATGCTGCCACAAAATCGAAAAAATAAGTGATTTTCGCCATAAAATAAACGCTTAAAGTCGAGATGCGATCGTGTTTTGCCTGACTCCGGCATATTGACCGATTTTGCATCTTGACATACAATTGCATGCCCTCAAAAAGTAGTATTTTTTTGGGGCTTTTTATTAACGGGAGAATTGCCACATGGCAACAACAAATCAGTTGATCCGTAAGGGTCGTACGACTTTAGTTGAAAAATCTAAAGTTCCTGCGTTGAAGGCTTGTCCACAGCGCCGTGGTGTTTGTACACGTGTTTACACAACTACACCTAAAAAACCTAACTCAGCAATGCGTAAAGTTTGCCGTGTTCGCTTAACTTCAGGTTTCGAAGTTTCTAGCTACATCGGTGGTGAAGGCCATAACCTGCAAGAGCACAGTGTTGTTCTTATCCGTGGTGGTCGTGTTAAAGACTTACCAGGTGTACGTTACCATACCGTTCGTGGTTCTTTAGACTGTGCTGGTGTTAAAGATCGTAACCAAGCTCGCTCTAAATACGGTACTAAACGTCCTAAGAAATAATCTTTCGAGATTAAGCTCTTAGTTCGCTAGAACTGCAATCCTTTATCGTCTCGCTTGTCTGATTTCTGCATTTAATTTTGTGAAAATTCAAGCGACGTGTAGTAAGGCCAGCGAATGCACACGACACTTTGTGCTACTGCTGGATTAACCTGAAGTGTCATATTTATAGGTAGTTTTAAAATGCCAAGACGTCGCGTAGTCGCTGCTCGTGAAATCCTTCCGGATCCTAAGTTCAGCAGCCAAACAATCGCTAAATTCATGAACCACGTAATGCAAGATGGTAAAAAATCTATTGCTGAAAGTATCGTTTACGGTGCTTTAGACCGCGTTCAAGAAAAATCTAAAGTAGATCCAGTTGAATTTTTCGAGACTACTCTTGAAAAAGTTCGTCCTATGGTCGAAGTAAAAGCACGCCGTGTTGGTGGTGCTACATACCAGGTACCTATGGAAGTGCGCCCATCCCGTCGTACTGCCTTGGCTATGCGTTGGTTAGTAGATGCTGCTGCTAAGCGTTCTGAAAAAACTATGGCTTTACGTCTTGCTGGTGAGTTGCTTGATGCAGCTGAAGGTAAAGGCGCAGCGGTTAAAAAACGTGAAGATGTGCACCGTATGGCTGAAGCCAACAAAGCCTTCTCTCACTATCGCTTCTAAGCGGTTAAAACAGCCCCTATTCAGGAGGATGATGAGCCAGTTTTCGCTGTTTTGTCATCGAATCGCTTTAAGTTGCCCAGCAGCTTAAAGCGTCCTGTTTTAAACAACAAAATTTAGGAATGCAAGAAATCATGGCTCGTCAAACCCCAATTTCTCGTTACCGTAACATTGGTATCTCAGCGCACATTGACGCTGGTAAAACAACGACTTCTGAACGTATTTTGTTCTACACAGGTGAGAGCCACAAACTAGGTGAAACTCACGAAGGTTCGGCAACTACGGACTGGATGGAACAAGAGCAAGAACGTGGTATTACCATTACTTCAGCAGCTGTAACATGCTTCTGGAAAGGTATGGGCAACCAGTTCGAACAACACCGTATTAACGTTATTGACACCCCAGGACACGTTGACTTCACAATCGAAGTTGAGCGTTCTATGCGTGTTCTTGACGGTGCGTGTATGGTTTACTGTGCTGTAGGTGGTGTACAACCTCAGTCTGAAACTGTATGGCGTCAAGCGAACAAATATAAAGTTCCACGTATTGCGTTCGTTAACAAAATGGACCGTACTGGTGCGAACTTCTTCCGTGCGGTTGAACAAATGAAAACTCGCTTGGGTGCTAACCCAGTGCCAATCGTTGTTCCAATCGGTGCTGAAGAAAACTTCCAAGGTGTTGTTGACCTTATCGAAATGAAAGCGATTATCTGGGATGAAGCATCTCAAGGTATGAAGTTCGAATATGGCGACATCCCAGCTGACCTAGTTGATACTGCTAATGAATGGCGTACAAACATGGTTGAAGCAGCTGCGGAAGCATCTGAAGAGCTTATGGACAAATACCTTGAAGAAGGTGATTTGACGAAAGAAGAAATCGTAGCTGGTTTACGTACGCGTACGCTTGCAAACGAAATTCAACCGATGATGTGTGGTTCGGCGTTCAAAAACAAAGGTGTTCAACGTATGTTGGACGCAGTAATTGAATTCCTTCCAGCGCCGACTGACGTTGAAGCAATCAAAGGTATCTTAGACGACAAAGACGAAACTGAAGGTTCTCGTGAAGCGTCTGATGATGCACCGTTTGCTGCGTTAGCGTTCAAAATCATGAACGACAAATTCGTTGGTAACTTAACGTTCGTACGTGTTTACTCTGGTGTTCTTAAAGCGGGTAGCCCGGTTTATAACCCAGTGAAAATGAAACGTGAGCGTATCGGCCGTATCGTACAGATGCACGCAAATGACCGTCACGACATCGAAGAAATTCGTGCGGGCGACATCGCGGCATGTGTAGGTCTTAAAGATACAACGACTGGTGATACATTATGTGATGAAAACCACGTAATTACACTAGAGCGTATGGAATTCCCAGAGCCAGTAATTGCACTTGCAGTTGAGCCTAAAACTAAAGCTGACCAAGAAAAAATGTCAGTTGCTTTAGGTCGTTTGGCGAAAGAAGATCCATCGTTCCGCGTACGTACTGACGAAGAATCTGGTCAAACCATCATTGCTGGTATGGGTGAGCTTCACCTTGACATCATCGTTGACCGTATGAAACGTGAGTTCAACGTTGAAGCAAACATTGGTAAACCAATGGTTGCTTACCGTGAAACGATCAAAAAATCTGTTGAACAAGAAGGTAAATTCGTTCGTCAAACAGGTGGTAAAGGTAAATTTGGTCACGTATACGTACGTCTTGAGCCAATGGACCCTGAATCTGGTAAAGACTACGAGTTCGCTGAAGAAGTTGTCGGCGGTGTAGTACCGAAAGAATTCTTCGGTGCGGTTGACAAAGGTATCCAAGAACGTATGAAGAATGGTGTCCTTGCTGGTTACCCAGTAGTTGGCATCAAAGCGACATTGTTCGACGGTTCTTACCATGATGTCGACTCTGACGAATTATCGTTCAAAATGGCGGGTTCTTATGCCTTCCGTGACGGTTTCATGAAAGCAGATCCTGTTCTTCTTGAACCAATCATGAAAGTTGAAGTAGAAACTCCAGAAGACTACATGGGCGATATCATGGGTGACTTAAACCGTCGTCGTGGTATGGTTCAAGGTATGGACGATCTTCCTGGCGGTACTAAAGCAATCCGTGCTGAAGTTCCACTTTCTGAGATGTTTGGTTACGCAACTCACATGCGTTCTATGTCTCAAGGTCGTGCGACTTACTCTATGGAATTTGCTAAATATGCTGAAACTCCACGTAACGTGGCTGAAGGCATCATTGCTAAGTTCCAAGCTGGCGGCAAAAAAGGTGACGACGAGTAATCTTTCGATTACTATATTGCCTAACTAAATTTATAGTTAAAATCTAATACTCATGCAGGTTTACTGCATGAGTAATCTACAAAGGAAGATGAACATGGCTAAGGCTAAGTTTGAACGTAATAAGCCACACGTTAACGTGGGCACAATCGGTCACGTTGACCATGGTAAAACAACTTTAACAGCTGCGATTGCAACTGTATGTGCTAAAAAATTCGGTGGTGAAGCGAAAGACTACGCTGCAATCGACTCTGCACCAGAAGAAAAAGCACGTGGTATTACAATTAATACTTCACACGTAGAATACGATTCTCCAACTCGTCACTATGCTCACGTAGACTGCCCGGGCCACGCCGATTATGTTAAAAACATGATTACTGGTGCTGCTCAGATGGACGGCGCGATCCTTGTATGTGCTGCGACTGACGGTCCAATGCCACAAACTCGTGAACACATCCTGCTTTCTCGTCAGGTAGGTGTACCTTACATCGTTGTATTCTTGAACAAATGCGACCTTGTAGACGACGAAGAGCTTCTTGAACTGGTTGAAATGGAAGTTCGTGAACTTCTTTCTACTTACGACTTCCCAGGTGATGACACTCCTGTAATCCGTGGTTCAGCACTTGCTGCACTGAACGGTGAAGCTGGTCAATACGGTGAAGACGCAGTTGTAGCTCTTGTTGAAGCGCTTGACTCTTACATCCCAGAACCAGAACGTGCAATCGACCAAGCATTCTTGATGCCAATCGAAGATGTATTCTCAATTTCTGGCCGTGGTACAGTTGTAACTGGCCGTGTTGAAACTGGTATCATCAAAGTTGGTGAAGAAGTTGAAATCGTGGGTATCAAAGACACAGTTAAGACTACTGTAACTGGCGTTGAAATGTTCCGTAAACTTCTTGACGAAGGCCGTGCTGGTGAGAACTGTGGTATCTTGCTTCGTGGTACTAAACGTGAAGACGTACAACGTGGTCAAGTACTTGCTAAACCAGGTTCTATCAAACCGCACACTAAATTCGATGCAGAAGTATACGTACTTTCTAAAGACGAAGGTGGTCGTCACACTCCATTCCTTAACGGTTACCGTCCACAGTTCTACTTCCGTACAACTGACGTAACTGGCGCGATTTCTTTGAAAGAAGGCGTTGAAATGGTTATGCCTGGTGACAACGTAGAAATGTCAGTAGAACTAATTCACCCAATCGCAATGGACCCAGGTCTACGTTTTGCGATCCGTGAGGGTGGTCGTACAGTTGGTGCTGGTGTAGTTGCTAAAGTAACTGCATAATCGCTGATTGTGTGAAAAAAGCGTCCCTTTGGGACGCTTTTTTTATATCTGTAAATTCAACCTACTCATTTTCAAGCATATTTAAATTGTCTAACAATATATTTACAAGCTGTCCTTAAGTGATATTTCACTGACCTTATCTACCCTTATGTGAAAAATTCAACGCAGTAATATAACTATAAGAATTTTAATAATTAGATTTCAGCTCTATATAGAACTGATGGGAGTAAGTGTATGAATGCTCAAGTGAAAATTACCAATCGTGCAGGCGCAAGTTTTCCGGTACGTCGTATGAGTTTTGATTTTGATCAAGTGCCAGAATACTGGATGAATGGTTCAGCAGGACTGACTCACTTTATGACTGCACTCTCTGCATTATTCCCGGCAGGCGAAAAATTCTTTATTGATTCTGTTCGCGCTGTACGTCAGCACCCAGCAATTAAAGACAATGAAGCATTGCAAAAAGAAATTTCTGCCTTTATTGGTCAGGAAGCCATGCATACCCAGGAACATGTTGGCTTTAATGCCTCAGCGCAACGCCATGGCCATGATGTTGATACGCTAGATCATTATACTGACCGAGTCATTCAAACTGCACGCAAAATCTTTGCGGCAGTCGGTAAGCCAGTTGGTATTACCCAGGAAATGGTCGACCTCACTGCGACGACTGCACTAGAACATTTTACTGCGACCATTGCATCTCAGTTACTGACCAATCAGCATATTCAGGAACTGATGAAAGATGACACCATGAAAACCATGTGGCTCTGGCATGCAATTGAAGAGAATGAACATAAGGCCGTGGCCTATGATGTATTCGAAGGTGTTTTCGGTAAAGGTTTAAAATCTTATCTACTGCGTACCACTTCACTGGTTGCAGCGATGGTCACGCTATTCTTTGTACAAAGCTACTTCGTATTGCGTTTATTGAAAGAAGACCGTCAGTTAAGTCTTGGAGCTTTAAAAGAAATCTATACTTATGGTTATAGCCCATCTAAAGGAATTATTACCGGTATGGGTAAAGAAATGCTGATGTACTTTAAACCTGGTTTTCATCCAAATGATCATGACACCCATAGCTTATTACAAAGCTGGAAACAAAAACTGGGCCTTTAATTTAAAACTAGATTAAAAGACTGAAGAGCAACCTAAGTTGCTCTTTTTTTTGCTCGATTTTTTAAATAAAGTTTCTATAATGCGGAGGTTAATTCTAGATAAGATGAACGAAGATGATTCGTTTGATGCAAGCTGCGGATGTACCAGCCGTTGCCAAGATTGAAACCAAAGTACAATCCCATCCCTGGACCTTTAAACAATTTGAAGATGCTGTTACTGCCTATCAAAGCACTGTGATTGAACAAGCAGGGCAAGTCGTAGGGTTCTGCATTTTACAGCCGGTGTTGGATGAAGCCAATTTATTACTGATGGCAATTGATCCTGCGCAACAGGGCAAAGGTTTAGGTTATCAGTTGCTAGATGCCTCAATTGCATTATTGAAAAATAGTCCAGTACAAATCTTTCTGGAAGTACGGGAAAGCAATACTGCTGCAATTAAACTGTATGAAAAAACCGGTTTTCATCAGATTGATCTGCGCAAGAACTATTATCCGAATTCGAATGGCACTCGGGAACATGCCATTATTATGGTGAAGTCCTGTACTGATGATTTTGCCAGCCTGTTTAAATAATATTCCAGCTCTTATTTGACGACTAAATTACTTGATGATGGGATTATTCCATCCGCTAGGCAAGGTCGTCATCAAGGAGTTTCCCAGATGTTCAATCTCCACAGGGGTAAGGGTGCGGTTTAATCGGCGCCATTGCCCGTCAATCAATAATTCAAGTGGCAGGTATTGAGACTTGTAGTTCATTTTGGCTGAATGTGGCACCCAGTAGCCCAGATAAACAAACTGTAAGCCAAGTTTTTGAGTGTGCTCAATCTGTTTCAGAATCGCAAAGGCACCAAGGGAACGGCGGTTCTCATCAGGATCAAAGAAAGTATACACCGCTGAAACGCCATCATCGAGCAGGTCACAAGTCGATACACTGATGAGACGGTCATCTTTCCATAATTCCAGAAAGAAACTATCGGTACAGCTTTGCAGTAAAAACTTTTCGAACTGGTCACGGCTAGGTGGATACATATCACCATCTGCATGACGTTCATTAATATAACGTTCATAGAGGGCGTAATGTATATCTGTGGCCTGTTCAGGATGGGTAATTTTAACCGTCAAATCCTGATTACGTTTCCAGGCTTTTTTTTGCGAGCTGTTCATTTGGAATTCATGAACAGGAATACGTGAAGATAAACATTGACGGCACAGGTGGCATTCAGGCCGATAGACAAAATCACCACTACGACGGAAACCGGTACGAGAAAGCTCGGACAGCGTCACTACATCAATACGGTGCGCTGGATCAAGAAAAACCATGCGCGCGGACTTGTTGGGCAGATAGCTACAGTCATGCGGCGGCGTAATATAATACTGTAAATCGTTCAGTAGGGACTGTGGTTGATAAGAGTTCATAACAAGTGCCCTCTGTTATTTTCATTCACTTAATCGCGCAGACTGCGCTATTGTTTTACTTGAAAATACACCGTCTTGATACTTTTTCCAATTGATCGCAGGCTGTTTTATCACATCTTGTAACGATTTAAGATATGTATGGCGAGAAATTGTACAGGCACCTAGACTCATCAAGTGATCATTCACCAATTGACAGTCAATCCAGGGCAGCTGATTTTCTCTGCCAATCAGCATCAGGGCATAGAAAGCCATTTTAGAAACATCGGTTTGGGTACTAAACATGGATTCACCGAAACAGCCCTTGCCGATAGTCACCCCATAGAGTCCACCTACTAGGCGATCTTCATCCCAAACCTCAATACTATAACCATAACCCGCATTAAACAGGTCGCAATAACCTTGAATGATCTCTTCACTAATCCAGGTCTCATCTGCATAAGCGCGAGGCAATGAGCAGGAACGGATGACTCTTTCAAAAGCATGATTCACCGTAATTTTATAATCCTGTTTTTTCATGCTTCGAAGCAGGGATTTACTTGGATGATAATCTTCTGGCCGAATAATACAGCGTGGTTCCGGACTCCACCAGCAGATCGGATCACCTTCAGAAAACCAGGGGAAGAGACCATGGGTATAGGCCTCATACAAAGTAGAAGGGGAGAGGTCTGCACCGATACAAATCAGGCCTTCACCCTCAAGATCTGCTTCTTCAGGATTGGGGAAAATGTACTGTGAAGGAGGAAGAAGATGCATGCAGAACCCTGATCTTGAAATAGACTGTTTTTATCATACATAAAAAAACCGCCCATGATGGACGGTCTTTTTATTTTCGCTGCTTAGTCTAATTTGCCCATGGCATCGAGATATTTTTCTGCATCCAGTGCCGCCATACAGCCTGAACCTGCAGAGGTAATTGCTTGACGGTAGATACTGTCTGCGATATCGCCTGCAGCAAATACACCCGGGATAGAGGTTTGAGTGGCATTGCCCGCGGTACCACTTTGAACCTGAATATAACCATCACGCAGTTCTAGCTGGCCTTCAAACATGGTGCTATTTGGTTTATGACCAATAGCAACAAATAGACCTGATACTTCAACATCCTGAGTTGAATCATCTTGGGTTGATTTCAAACGTACCGCAGTGACGCCAGTGGTATCACCCAACACTTCTTCTACTTGATGATTCCAGATAATGCTGATTTTTCCTTCTTTTTCTTTTTCAAAAAGATGGTCTTGCAGGATTTTTTCAGAACGTAACGTATCACGACGGTGAACTAGAGTCACGTGAGAAGCGATGTTAGAAAGATATAATGCTTCTTCAACAGCGGTATTACCACCGCCCACAACCATCACTTTTTGCTCTTTATAGAAGAAACCGTCACAGGTTGCACACGCGCTCACGCCTTGACCCATAAATGCAGCTTCTGATTCCAGACCCAGGTATTGCGCAGTTGCACCAGTACAAATGATCAGGGCATCACAAGTAAACTCTTCCATATCGCCTTTCAGGACGAATGGACGAACGTTAAGGTCAACTTCATTGATATGATCATAAACAATTTCAGTACCAAAACGTTCTGCATGAGCCTGCATACGTTCCATTAAAGCTGGACCAGTCAGACCTTCAGGATCGCCAGGCCAGTTATCTACTTCAGTCGTTGTGGTTAATTGACCACCCAGTTGCAGACCTGCAATCAGGGTCGGTTTTAAGTTTGCACGCGCTGCATAGACTGCTGCGCTATAGCCAGCAGGGCCAGAACCTAAAATAATCAGTCGTGAGTGACGTGCGCTCATTCGCTGTATCCTTTTTTATTTAGAAATTTATTGAATTATACGTGAAACTGTATAACAGTGGTGTGAGATTAAAGTCGATATTATTGATCATCGAAATCGATTTGGGCTATATAGAAGAAGTACACAATAATGCATCTTTTTTGATGCAACAGGTGCATAATATGCATTTTATTGCGACGCTTTTTTTGAAGCATACCAGCAAAAGAATATTCATGAAGAATTGGTTACAGGACAGTATATGACAGCGGTGTCGAGTGCCTATGCACAGCGCTTAGTAATGACATTATTTTTAGTCTCATTTGGGATTTATCTGTTTCTTGCAACAGTGACCTATACACCATTTGATCCGGGGTGGATGCATATCTCTAGTGATACGCAGACAGTTTCAAATGCGAGTGGGGTTGCAGGGGCCTGGATTTCAGACCTGTTATTTGGTTTTCTCGGTTGGGCAAGCCTGCTGATCCCTGTGTATCTGTTTATGGAAGCAATCCAGGTCTGGTGGCCGCGCAGCTTCCTGAACCGTCCATTCCGCTATGCTGCCCAATTCTTCCTGTTATTGACTACATCGGCGTTGCTGTTCCTGTTCTGGCAAGTTCCAGCCGATACGCTGGATAATTCTTCAGGCGGGATCATTGGCTATGAGCTGGGCCAAAGTCTTGAACAATTACTAACTGTCTATGGCGCAGCTTTTTTCTTGCTGGTGCTTTGGGTGGTTCTGTTTACCTTGGCATTTGGTGTGAAATGGAACAAGACCTGGAGCAGTCTCAAGGCAACACCTGCTTATCTGCAAGACCTGTTCTACCGTAATGTGCCAGAAGGTATGTCTGATTTTGACCGTACCGCACCTGTAATGAAAAAAGAAGCGGTAAAAGCAGCTGCCAAAAAAGTGACAGTACCAGTCACTGCCGCACCTGAGCATGATCTGGTAGAAGTCGACCCTGTAGTTCGTGATCATGTCGCTGAACGCCTGTTTGAGGATTTTGCAGATAAAGAATCGCACCAGCCTCACCACTATGAAGAAGATATTTCTGAACCTGTACAGACATCAGCTTCAGAACCTGTTCAGGAACAAGCACCGCGAACAGTAGAGCCGGATCGTGTGGTGGCAACAGGGGAGGTGTGGCGTGCGTTACATTCCAATGAAGACCAGCGTCACAAGCAGGATATCGATGCTTTGCTTAAAGCTGCAGAAGAAGAGCAAGCTGATTTTTCTCCTGATGCATTTGCAGCTGCGTCAACGAATCACAATGCTCATGAAGTGACATCATCATCTACAGTCAAGAATCTGGACTGGGATGATGATGAAATTTTTGATGAGTTATTAGCGGCAGTTCCGCAAGGTAAAACCGCAACGGATGTGCATAGCCCGTTCAATTCAGCAGCAGCTGAAAAATCCCTCAGAATTGTAGAAGATGCTGGAATGGTCAGTTCCACTGCGGCTGCTCCGATCATGGCTGCACATGCCATTAAAAATACCAGTCTGGAAGCAGATTTTGATGATCTGGACGATTTACTGGTTGAAGCTGATGAACCAAAACCTGCACCTGTACGTGCATCAAGTTATGCCCAATCTTCTGCTTTTGTTCAGGCACCGATTCAGCGTGTAGAGACAACAGCTCAAGCCGCAGCGACCAATGCAGCAGTTCGAGAAGCATTGTCCAAAGAAGAATTTATTGAGGCTTGGCATGAAACTGCCGGTAAGCCTCAGGATGAAGACGAGTTTGACTTCGATGCGCCACTGACCGATGCCGCTGGTCGTCCAATGTCACGTGCCATGCAGGTCGCTGAGCGCCGTAAAGACCTGTCACCATTGCCGGGTCTGGAATTGCTGGATAAAGTCGATCCGAACAAAAAAGTGAATTTCACTGAAGAGCAATTATCCCGTTTATCAGAACTTCTGGAAATCAAGCTTCAGGAATTTAACGTTAAAGCCAAAGTGGTCGAGGCTCAGCCAGGCCCAGTCGTGACCCGTTTTGAACTGGACCTTGCGCCTGGTGTGAAAGCTTCCAAAGTCACTAATATTTCACGTGACTTGGCCCGTTCGATGTCAATGGCTTCAGTACGTGTAGTCGAAGTTATTCCAGGTAAGCCTTATATCGGCATTGAAGTTCCGAACAGTAGCCGTGAAATGGTGCGTTTGATTGAACTGGTACAGATTCCAAAATTCAATGATCCAGATGGCATTTTGTCGATGGCCATGGGTAAGGATATTTCGGGCAATCCGGTGATTACTGAACTGGGTAAAGCACCGCATATGCTGGTAGCAGGGACTACGGGTTCTGGTAAGTCGGTGGCGGTTAACTCGATGATTCTATCGATGCTATTGAAGTACACACCAGACCAGTTACGCCTGATCCTGATCGATCCGAAACAGCTTGAATTGGCCAACTATAACGATATTCCACACCTGTTAACCCCAGTTGTGACCGATATGAAAGATGCAGTCAGTGCCTTGAACTGGTGTGTGAATGAAATGGAACGTCGTTACAAACTGATGTCTTTCCTGAAAATTCGTAAGCTCAGCGACTATAACCGTAAGGTAGAAGAGGCGCTTGCCAATGGTGAAGAGCTATTTGATCCAACCTGGAAAGCGAGTGAATCAGTCGCAGGGGAACGTGCACCGCGCTTAACGCCATTGCCATCGATTGTGATTGTTGCCGATGAGTTCGCGGATATGATCATGCAGGTCGGTAAGAAAGCTGAAGAGATGATTACCCGTCTGGCACAAAAATCCCGTGCTGCCGGTATTCACCTGTTACTGGCAACTCAGCGTCCCTCAGTAGATGTGATCACTGGTCTGATCAAGGCGAATATTCCGACACGTGTCGCACTTCGTGTGAACTCGAAAATCGACTCACGTACCATTCTCGATGCAGGTGGTGCAGAAGATCTGCTCGGTCATGGTGATATGCTGTTCCTTGGCCCGGGTAAAATTGAGCCGGAGCGCGTACACGGTGCCTTTATTGCCGATGATGAAGTGAACCGGATCTGTGATGCATGGCGTGAACGTGGGGCGCCTAACTATGTGGATGAGATCCTGACTCCATTTGATGAAGAACCGTCTAGTCGCGGCTTTGAGGATGGTGGAGATGGTGGATCTGATCGAGATGCGCTGTATGATCAGTGTGTGGCTTTTGTTTTGGAAACCCGCAAAGCATCAACTTCATCTTTGCAGCGTAAGTTCAGTCTGGGTTATAACCGTGCTGCACGGATCATTGACCAGATGGAAGAAAATGGCATTGTCAGCTCAATGGGTGCCAATGGGAAGCGTGAGATCTTGGTTTAAATCCAGAATCTCTAGCGATTAAAAAAGCCTGCTTTAAGCAGGCTTTTTTATGCATTACAACTTATGCAAATTTTTCTAATACTGCGAGGAACTCGGCACTTTGACGCGGATAAGTGGCAATCACGTCATGAATGCGCTGTCCTTCCGGATTGGTGGCGTTAAGATCGCGACCGTCTGCGACAAATTTGGTTAGTAGGCGTTCATAATCAAAAGGGCGCATATGCTTGAATGCATGATAAAGCACATGAAAATCTGCATTGACGCCTGCAGGAGGAAGCTGATTCAGGTAGGCATATACACGCTCATCTGACCATTCTTCGTTAAAGGTCGCTGGTTGAGATAATGCCATCGCAATCTCCTTGATGTAATTCTTCGGCATGAAAAAAGGCAAAATATGAGTTCGCAAGAGGCAAAGTCTTATCATGCACTTTGTCTATTCGAAGTATCACTTCACGTTTTGAGATGAGGTAAAAAAAATACTAATTACTATCAAGTCTACGCGAAGCCAAGCTTCTGGTCTTGCGTCTCAACAAAGCGGCGCTTTGTTGAGGCTCATATTTTGCCTTGAATCAATTTACTTGACTAATCAAAATTCAGATTATCGCTCTTCAGGTAAATTGATATTCATTTCAAGCATTTCAATGTTTGCTTCAGAACGTACCTGCATCTGAATGTGCTGTTCATCAACCCCGCGGACGTAGCGATTGACCACTTGCATGATCTCTGTCTTCATCTGGTCAATTTTATCCTGACTCAAACGGCGCCCCAAACCCTGTTCAGAAGCAACAATGACTTTCAAACGGTCTTTCGCGGTTTGTGCGCTTGATGGTTTATCCTCGCTACTAAAAAGTTTACTCCAGAATCCAGCCATGTTTACGCTCCAAATAATCGTGCTAACCAGCCCTTAGGTTTTACTTCGATATGACGGTAAGGGCGCTCTTCACCCAGGAAACGTGCTACAAGGTCATCATAAGCCTGACCTGCGGCAGATTCGGTAAAGTGAATCACTGGTTTACCTTCATTCGATGCCTGTAGAACGCTTGGACACTCAGGAATAACACCTAAGGTTGGAACACGTAAAATATCTTTAGAAATATCGTCAATCGTTAACATTTCCTGTTTATCGGCACGTTCCGGATTGAAACGGGTAATACACAGGTGTTTACGGATGCGACCTTCGTTTTGTTCTACTTTTTTAGTTTTACTATCTAACATGCCAATGATGCGGTCAGAGTCACGTACTGAAGAAATTTCAGGGTTAGTCACAATGATGGCTTCATCTGCATGGTACATGGCTAAAATGGCACCACGTTCAATACCTGCAGGTGAGTCACAGACGATATAATCAAATTCCTGTGAAAGCTCATCCATTACACGTTCTACGCCTTCATCAGTTAAAGCATCTTTATCACGTGTTTGTGAAGCAGGTAAAATATATAAATTTTCAATATCTTTATCGCGAATCAGTGCTTGTTGTAATCGTGCTTCGTTATTGAGAACATTTACAAAATCATATACTACACGGCGTTCACAGCCCATAATCAAATCAAGGTTACGCAAGCCTACATCAAAATCGATTACCACAGTTTTGTGGCCACGTAGGGCTAAACCTGTTGCAAAAGATGCACTTGTTGTAGTCTTACCTACGCCACCTTTGCCTGATGTTACGACAACAATTTTCGCCACCGAATCCACTCCTGTTATGGTTCAAATCCCCTATAAAATGGGGTTTTTGGTGTTTATTTATACATTAAAATTGTAGAGCTTCAAATACAAGCTCTTGTTGATCATTCAAGTAAATATGCACGGGTTTTTTCACAACATTCGGTGGAATGTCGTCGGCCACACAGTAAGTACCTGCAATAGAAATCAGTTCGGCCTCCAGCGCATGGCAGAAAATACGCGCTGCAGTATTGCCACCCGCACCTGCAATCACACGGCCACGCGCGCTGCCATAAATATGGATATTGCCTGAAGCAATCACTTCTGAACCACTGTTTATTCCGGCCGTAATAATAATGTCACCCTGATTCTGCACAATGCATTGGCCGGTGCGCAGAATTTCATCATGATAAGAAGTCACATGCGCAATAATAGGTGCTGCATCAGCTTTTTCATCGTCAGCAGTAGATTCAGGTTTGACTTCCACGACCTGTTCTTTGGTCGCCTTAATTTCCTGCAACTGACGGTCAGGTGGCAGAACAGGGAACTGAATCGCACGAGCCTGATCCCCCAGAATCCCTTCAGTCACCGCCATAGGCTGAACTTCGAGATCAATCAGTAACTGGATCAGGGCAATCAGTTCCTGGTCGACTGAACTTTCAATTACCGCCAATGTGCCTGGCGGAAAAGCCGCTTGTAATTTTGGTTTCAGTTGCTGGCGGATTGCATCATGATCATTGGTATCGAGGCTAATGCGTAGCGCATTGACCATTCTGCCTTTTATCCGTATGTCAGCCATAATTTTTCCTTAATACTTCTGACTTGCTGTTTTATGTCGAAGCAATGTTGTAAATAGTGCAAATCCTAGAACAAATTTCGTTAATTCTCTAGCGATCCAAGTTATTTTTTTATACGAATAGAATCCACTTATCTTAGCCGATTCCACAAATGAAAACTCATCTATCGATTGAGCCCTGATTTTGTTCGTGTTCTTCTAAAATCTGTTGCCACTGTTTTACTTTGACCTGTTTTTGAATGGCTTCAAGTGTTTCAAAAACAGCCGATTCGACTAATTTATCAATATGTGGATTATGTTCAATCTGAATCTGGCTAATCTTATCTGAAATCATGGCAAAAGTCGGGTTTTCTTGTGATCCACTATGTGTAAAAGGATCGATCAGGCCTTGAGTGATATTTTCTCCCAGACGTTGACCAATACTCTGGATCTGGCGTTCCAGCCGTCCACCCACAATGGGAATCAGACGCAGAAGCTGGGTGAGCTCAGGTGTATCTTCAATGGCCTGATTGACGACTTGCCCGACATTTTTTGAAATCATGAAGCGCCGTGCCTGTAATTCCTTGCCCAAAGACTCTTGCAAGATATCTGTCAAAGCAACAGCCAGTAATTTACGGTGATGTTCCACCAAATCATCAATTAATTGTTTATGTGATGTGCTGGTGCTGAGTTCACGTTTAATGCCATCCAGTACCGTCAATACTACACGGCTCGAAAGTTCTTCCATCAGCAGGTTATAGTAGAAATTACCCCGTCTATACCAGCTTGCCGGTATGACTTTGTATCCATGGCTATGCAGATTGTAGCCAATCGCGACTGCACGTAACAAACGCAGAAAACGTAGCTGTGGGATGATGGATAAAATTTCATACCAGTGCACAAAGGGAAAGAACCACCAGCGGGCATGGTGGCGCATAACAATGGCAATGAACCAGCGAACGATGAGTTCAATAATCAGGAAGGTGGTAAACCATCCCTCGGTAATCATTACCCAGGGACGTAATTCACTTTTATAAAACTGCAAGACATCAGGCAGACGAATGAAGTCAAACAACCAGTGCCCAAAATCGCTCATCAGAATGGCATTGGCACAGAGACAGAACAAATTGATGATGATGACAACCATCATGAAAATGTCATAAATCAGTGCAATTTTCCAGCCCCAGGTGCCTTTGCGAATAAACTTAAATGAGCTGGACACGAGGTCCGGGTTGTCGTTCTTCATAGTCTCTCTGGCAAATGTCAGGCAGAAGCGGAAATCAGGTTCTGCTGCATTTGCTCAATTAATTGGTCTTTTTCAGTCCAGATTTGGTCTACCCATTGCTGGAAACGCGCACGGTAATCTGCATCATCTTCATAATTGCCGCCGAGTACCCAGTCTGGAATGTCAATTTTTCTCAAGTTCACGGCAATACGCGGGACTTCGCCTAACCAGAATTCCCCATAACCTGGCACACCGTCAGGATAAACAATAGTCATATCCACCAGTGCATCAATTTTGTCCCCCAGAATGTTCAGTGCCAGCGCGAGACCGCCCGCCTTAGGCTTCAACAAATGCTTATAAGGCGATTTTTGCTGTTCATGCTTTTCTGGGGTAAAACGTGTACCTTCCAGATAATTCAGCAAGGTAAATGGCTGGCTAACCAGTTGTTCACATGCCTTACGTGCTTCTTCCATATCCCGATATTTCAGGGAAGGGTTTTTGGCAATCTGTTCCTTGCTATGCCTTTTCATCATCGGGAAGCCCAGAATTTTAAAGGCTTGACCTACAAATGGAATAAAAATTAGTTCCCATTTTGTAAAAAAGCGGGTGAGAGGCATGCGCGTTAAACCGAAATACTGGTTTACCGTGGTATCCACCCAGCTCTGATGATTACAGGTCATTAAATAACGCCCCTGCATGTTCAGATCCAGAGATTCGTCAATACTGATTTGCCATTCGGTATTTTTCAGGACATTGTCAATCAGCCAGTTATTTACGCCCAACCAGCTATTGGTAATCTTGATATTGGTTGCATCAATCTTAGAAGATTTCTTAAAAAGTTTGGTCAGCCCCAAAGCCAGTACGGGTGGTCCATGAAAAAAAGTACTGCCAGTCATGACAGATGTCACCGTGAGGCCACGGGTAAGTTTTTTTAAAGTCGTTTGTTGCTTGCTTTTAGATGACATATAAAAACAGTCCCAGAGAATAATCGTCTAAATTTCATCACATTTTGAACAATATAGAGGGAGTTGAGCGAATAGAAAAGTCCGATCGTTAAACTATGAAGAAACTATGATGAAATTCAGGAAATTGGTTACACATAAACATTATAAAATATTACTAAAAGATTTATTATTAACAAAAATTCAATGGTTATCCCATTATTTTTAAATCATTATCTGACCTAAGATACAAATTACACTACAAAGGAGGCATGCAATGCGTGCACTATTAATTTCAGCAGCTGTAGCAGGGGCAGTAGCACTTACAGGTTGTCAAACTACTGGCAATAACCTGGGTGGTGTTGAGTACGACAAAACAGCTTTGGGTACAGTAATTGGTGCTGCTGCAGGTTATGGTATTTCTAAAAGTAATGCCAATACTAGCCGTCAAAACAACCGTGCAGCTGCAATTGGTGCAGTACTTGGTGGTGCAGCGGGTGTTTACCTTGACAATAAAGAGAAAAAATTACGTCAAGCGACTGCGGGTACTGGTGTAGATGTAAACCGTAATCCAGACGGTTCAATCAACTTGGTAATGCCTGGTGCGATTACATTTGACACTAACAAGTCAAACATCAAACCAAACTTCTATGCAACATTGAATAAAGTTGCCCAAGTTCTGACTGAAGACAGCCAAAGCGGTATCTTGGTAACTGGTTATACAGACAGCACTGGTAATGACTCAATCAACATTCCATTGTCTCAAGCACGTGCACAATCTGTTGCGAACTACCTTGCTGGTCAAGGCGTAGCACGTACTCGTATTAATGCACAAGGTCTTGGTTCAGCGAACCCGATCGCAGACAACTCAACTGCGGCTGGTAAAGAACAAAACCGTCGTGTTGAAATCGCAGTATATGCCGTTCAGTAATCACTGATTTTGCAGAAAAACCACCTTCGGGTGGTTTTTTTATGTCTGAAAGATGACGCAGGAAAATGAATTTTCAATTAGGCATCTGGGCATGAGATGACTATAATCGGAGCCGAATCTAGAAGAGGAAGCCATATGTCACTCGCCAGTCAGTTAAATGACAAGCAACTTGAAGCCATGAAATATACTCAAGGACCCTTGTTAGTACTTGCCGGAGCGGGTTCAGGCAAGACCTCGGTAATTACAAGAAAAATCGCGTACTTGGTCAAGCATTGCGGGATTCCGGCTCACCGGATTACGGCAATGACCTTTACCAACAAGGCGGCACGTGAAATGAAAGAGCGTGTCACCAAATTGCTGACCCGAGAAGAAGCCAAAGGCCTTTCAGTCTCGACCTTCCATACTTTTGGTCTAAATTTATTACGTTTAGAGCTCAAACACACACCGCTAAAAAATAATTTCTCGATTCTGGATGCCGATGACTGTAAGCGGATTCTGATGGATCTGATGCATCGCGATAATCTTTCAGGTGCAGAAAGCAAAGAACTGATTGCTAAAGCCATGAAGGTGATTTCGGACTGGAAAAACGATCTGATTCCACCAGAACAGGCTCACACGACTTGTGAAACCCCGGAAGATGTTCAGTTCGCGCATTTATACCAACTTTATGAGCGTAATCTGCGTGCCTATAACGCTGTAGACTTTGATGACCTGATTGTGATGCCAACGCGCCTGCTGCAGGAAAATGCGGAAGTTCGCGATAAATGGCAAAACCGTGTACGCTATTTGCTGGTGGACGAATATCAGGATACCAACACTGCACAGTATATTCTGGTGAAATTGCTCGTCGGGGTCATGGGCCAGTTCACTGCGGTAGGGGATGATGATCAGTCGATTTATGCCTGGCGTGGTGCCAAGCCAGAAAATATGGCACTGTTACAACAGGATTTCCCGAATCTGAAAGTGATCAAGCTGGAACAGAACTATCGTTCTACCAGTCGTATTCTGAAAGCTGCCAATACCGTGATTGGCAACAACCCGCATATCTTTGATAAAAAGCTCTGGTCAGATAAAGGCCATGGTGAAGTGATTCGGGTCATCACTTGTCGTAATGATGATGATGAAGCAGAACGCGTAGTGAAAGACCTGATCACGCATAAGCTGATGAATGGTAAAAACTGGAAAGATTACGCGATTCTGTATCGTGGTAATTTCCAGGCACGTATTCTGGAAACTCAGCTGCGCCAGATGCAGATTCCTTACAAGCTCTCTGGCGGTCAGTCTTTCTTTGCGCGTGCAGAGATCAAGGACATTATGAGTTACCTGCGTCTGATCATTAACCCGGAAGATGACAGCGCTTTCCTGCGGATTATTAACACACCGAAACGTGCCATTGGCCCGGTGACGCTAGAAAAACTCGGTCTGTTTGCCCAGGAAAATAATCTGTCTCTACTGTCAGCGGCAGGCGATCAGCGTTTAACTATGGTCATTCCAAAGAAAGCAACGACACAACTAGCAGAATTTTCAGATTTCATTAATAACTTTACCCGCAACTTGCTGGAAGACGATGAACCTGTACCGATTATCCGTCAGATGATGGTCGAAGCAGGCTATATCGACTATATCAAGGAATCCGCAGCGACGCCGGCACAGGAAAAAACCAAGCTCGATAATATTGAAGTGCTGTATAGCAGTATTCAGAGCCTAATCAATCGTGCAGAAGATGTTGATGAGAAAAATATCGAAAGTGTCATTCGTAAGATGGTGCTCCTCGATATGCTGGAACAGCAGCAGGAAGAGGAAGATACGGATAAGGTCAACCTTCTGACCTTACATGCTTCTAAAGGACTAGAATTTCCTTATGTCTACTTAATCGGACTGGAAGAAGAAATTCTGCCGCATAAAAACTCGATTGCTGCGGAAACAGTCGAAGAAGAGCGCCGTCTAATGTACGTGGGGATTACCCGTGCGCGTCAGGGCTTGACTATTACCTTAGCGGAACAGCGTAAGGCGGGTGGACAGATGAAGCAGATGACCCCAAGCCGCTTCCTGGATGAGCTGCCAGAAGATGAACTGGAGTGGTTAGGCCGCAAGAAAAAACTTGCAGGCAATATTGATCCAAAACAGCAGGCTCAGCATTATCTGGATAATTTACGTGCCTTGATTAAACGGTAAAAGTAACAGAACGCTACGATTTTGATTCTTTAAATTTTTTGATATTAAACAACAGGAATAAATACATGAAAGTTCAGGTGAAAGTCCTTGATTCACGTCTAGGTCAGGAATGGCCATTGCCGACTTATGCAACGACTGGCTCAGCAGGACTCGATCTTCGTGCATGTGTCAACGAAACGACTGTGATTGAACCGGGTCAAACAGTTTTAGTAAAAACTGGTTTGGCAATTTATATTGAAGATCCAGCATTTGCTGGTTTGATCTTGCCACGTTCTGGTTTAGGTCATAAACACGGGATCGTTTTAGGTAACCTGGTGGGTCTGATCGATTCAGATTACCAAGGCGAGCTGATGGTTTCTGTATGGAACCGCAGTCAGACGGCATTTAGCCTGGAACCTGGTGAGCGTTTAGCCCAATATGTATTAGTCCCTGTGGTACAGGCCGAATTTGATCTGGTGAATGAGTTTGAAGCAACCGAGCGTGGCGCGGGCGGTTTCGGTCATACTGGTAAAAACTAAAATTAAAGGATGACTTAACTTGGATGTTTTGAGTTAAGTCATCTTTTTTTAGAGTTTTAATCATAAAAACAATAAAAAAATGACAGAGCTATTTAATAAACTTTATTCTTGAATTTTATTTCAATGAAAAATATTTAAATAAATTTTTAGTATCATTTAAATAGAAAAATAAAATCATTCAGAATTTAAGAAAATAGATGATAAATAATGCAAGAAGTCATTTTTAGTTGGGTTTATTTATTTTACTAGTTATACAAATTAAATACATAAAAGATTAATAATTATACTTTTATAATTGATTGTCACATTCAATTCATATAAAAATACAGAGTCTTAAAACAAAAACAAATGTTTAAAGTCATGATGATTGCTTAATCATTATTTTATCTCCTTATATTCAATAGTGAAAAGAACAGTTTATGGGATCCATGAATCAACCCTTTCCGGCTCACATTTTTCGTGCCTACGATATCCGAGGTAAAGTCAGTTTACTCAGTACAGGTGTGATTGATGCTATTGCGCATGGTCTGGCTCAGCAATATCAAGCTGCGGGACAGACTCGGGTTGCGATTGGCTATGATGCCCGAATCAGCAGTCCGGCTTTTGCTGAAACCATTCGCCGTATTTTTCAAGACTATGCTATTGAAGCCGTCATTATCGGCTGTTGTTCCAGTCCGATGCTGTACTACACAGCGCGTCAGTTTGATGGTAATGGTGTGATGGTCACGGCCAGCCATAATTCTAAAGAAGATAATGGAATTAAATGGATTATTGCAGGGGAGCCGCCTTGTCCCGAGATGATTCAGCAGGTCGCACAAAAAGCAAAACTTCATGTAAATAGTTCTTTATCGTGTCTGAATGATTTGCCTCACCAAATTATTCCCGAATTTTGTCTGCAATATCAGCAGGAAATGCTTGAAGATATTCAGTTGAAGCGCCCATTTAAAGTAGTGCTGGACGGTCTGAACGGTTCAGCAGGACGTTGTGCCAACTTGGTGCTGCAAAAACTAGGTTGTGAAGTTACCGCCTTACGTTGTGAAGCCAATGGGCATTTTCCGGATCATGCGCCTGATCCTTCTCAGGAAGCGCATTTACAAACCTTGCGTCAGGTTGTCATGCAACAGCAGGCAGATCTGGGTATTGCCCTAGATGGTGATGGGGACCGGTTGGTACTGGTGGATGAACAGGGTGTCATTATTAGTGCTGATCAGCTTCTCTGTTTATTCGCAGAAATTTGTATGACTGGCACAAAAGCATGTCAGTTTGTTTATGACGTTAAATGTTCAACCCTGATTCGCGATACAGTTCAACGCCTGGGCGGAAAACCGGTGATGATTCGTACTGGTAGCTCATTCCTGCGTAAATATCTGGCGCAATCCCAGCATCAGGCCATTTTTGGTGGTGAATATGCCGGGCATTATGTTTTTAATGACGCACGTGGCTGGGGTTATGATGACGGTCTTTATGCGGCGCTCCGGGTCATGGAATATCTGGACCAGAAAGGTATGACTTTAAGTGAAGCCTTGCGTGCTTATCCAAAACGTCACGGAACTGAAGACTTATATATTTCCACTCATCAGGTGCAGCCTGTTGAGCTTTTAAACTTTGTTGAGCAGCAATCTACGCAATTAAATGCACAAATCAGTAAAATTGACGGGATACGTCTTGATTTTGATGATGGTTTTGGCATCATTCGAGCATCCAATACGGGTGAATATTTCACGGTGCGCTTTGATGCCAATGATGCACAAGGCCTGAATGAAATTCGACATCTGTTTGTATCCATGTTGCGTGACCGTTATCCACAGATCGCTCAAGACATTTTAGATGCTCAATAAGGAGAGGCGAATGCCAAATCAGCATACAGGCATCGACAAAGCACAAATTTTGACTGAAGCTTTGCCGTATATCCAACGCTTTGCGGGTAAAACCCTAGTGGTAAAATACGGTGGCAACGCGATGACGGATCCTGAGCTAGAAAGCTCTTTTGCACGTGACATCGTTTTATTAAAAACAGTCGGTTTAAATCCGATTGTGGTACACGGCGGTGGTCCACAAGTCGATTCTATGCTGAAACAGCTAGGTCGTGAATCTGACCGTATTGATGGTATGCGCGTGACAGATCCGGCAACCATGGAAGTGGTCGAGATGGTTCTGGGCGGTAGCGTAAACAAATCAATTGTGAACCTGATCAACAAACATGGTGGCCGTGCAATTGGTTTAACCGGTAAAGATGGCAACCTGTTACGCGCCAAAAAGCTGTTAATGGAAAAGACGGCTGAAGACGGTTCAATCCAAAAAGTGGACCTGGGTATGGTGGGTGAAGTCGTTGGCGTGAAAACTGATGTACTGGAAATGTTTACCAACAGTGATTTCATTCCAGTGATTGCGCCGCTCGGTGTCGATGAAGAAGGCAACACCTATAATATCAATGCGGATCTGGTTGCGGGTAAAGTGGCAGAAGCATTAGGGGCAGAAAAGCTGATTCTTCTGACCAATATTACGGGGGTGCTCGACGAAAATAAAAATCTGCTGACCGGTTTAACGACTCAGGAAGTTGATCGTCTGATTGAAACGGGTGTGATCTATGGTGGCATGATTCCTAAAGTCGGCTGTGCACTTGACGCAGTAAAAGGCGGCGTGATCAGTGCACATATCGTGGATGGTCGTGTACCACATGCGAGCCTGTTAGAAATCTTTACTGATCATGGTGTAGGAACTTTAATTACCAATCGTTCTAATCCACATCGTCCATAAAGATAAATTGAATATCAAAGAGTCTCACTTGAGGCTCTTTTTTATTTCTTTTATTTTAAGATTTTGATCACTAGAAATATGAAAGTTAAATCTAAAGTATTTATTTTTAAGCTAAGTTTTGAAGCTTAGGGTGTGTTGACACTTTTAGCTTAAAAAAATAGCGAAGTAGTAAAATCAAATCGCCAAACCCAATTTTACTATTCGCTATGCCTCGTACCATGCTGACAGATCAACACTGGCAAAAGTTGAAAGTTATTCTGCGTAATTTATCCATTCACCACAACTCAAATTTACGCAATTTTATTGAAG